>JACKCX010000001.1 GCA_020633795.1 Erysipelotrichaceae bacterium
CAGACATCGCAACAATTCAACCAGCCATTGCGGTGAAACATCTGCCGGTATTTCCAATACATAACCGCCAGAACCGCGTAATTTCAAAGACTTCATCGGTGACGATTCCGGTTTGATCGTTACCGGTACCAACGTGGCGGGCTTATTATCCAAGCAATCATGGCGATAAACTCTCAACCAGTTACAAAATGTCTTCGCATTCAATCCCTGCTTACGACAATAAGCAGCCTGGCTCATGCCGCTTGATTGCCAGATTTCTATATGTTTTCGTTGATGCTGCTGTAATTTCATCAATTATCCTCCTGAAAAATTTACTCAGGCAGAATAATGAAATTCAACAACCATATTAAGATGGAAGGATTGGAGGCTTACGTTGCATTGCATTTCATGTATTACAATTTTATACGCATTCACAAAACGCTAAAAACAACTCCAGCAATGGCGGCAGGCATAACAGAAAAGCTTTGGTCTATCGGTGAAATTATTGATTTGATCGATGCTAAGGAAGAATTGAGGGACAGAAGCAGAAGGAAATACAAGCCAAAGTATTAAACTAACAGCGACAAGAAAACAGAAAGATGTAAACTAGGTTGAGATTTGCTTAAATCATAATTTATGGAGATCAATGAATAAAAGAGGATGTTTGTTTTTTTTATTTTCTTCTGTGTCTAATAAGGTAAATCCATTCTTCTCATAATAACTAATAGCACATGGCTTTGAATCAACAACCAAAAATCTACATCCTATAAACGGCATGATTTTTTTAATGGATATGGCAATAGACCACCCAATTAAGTATTTACCTAAACCATTCATTCTATGCTTCGTATCAACAGCTAATCGAGCAATTTTTACTGCTGGATAATCTTTATATGGATATTCGGCCACATCATCCGGATGTCTGAATTTGGTTAAACTGATTTGACTAGAAACAAGAGTTACATATCCTAAAACTTGATTTTCTATATCTGAATTATTATCAACTGCGACAAAAGTACGTGCTAAATTTTTAGAATGGTAATCCTTTGCATTCTTTTTCAAAAAATTTTTGAGGGCTACATATTCAGAACCGAGAGAAATATTAACATTATCTTCTTGACGTAACTCTCTCAATATAATTCCGTCCGAAGATGAATTATTTTCTTTGGTTTCAGACAAGATTAAACCTTGTTTTTAACTACAGCATAACCTTTGGCATCGAATTCATTTAATAACTGCATGCCTTTTATTAATCCGTTTGCAGCAGCTTTTTTTGGCCTTCCGAATGTTACTTGACTGGTAAATTTTTTTGCGTCGTTTCCGGAAAGATGAATTGTTCCTAAGGTAGATGTTTTAACGCTCATAATACATCTCCTGAAATTTATTATTTTTGATACGTTATATTTACTTTCCAGCTTTTCTCTTTAAGCTAGACATGTCATAGATTTAGTAATTTAGATAAACCCATTAATTATGGGTTCACAATTATCCTTTTAAACTACGGTTGCAGTCAACATATGAATTGTTCTATGTTAATACAGAACGACTAGGACGTTCTGTTGTATAACGATCAAAATTTACCTATATTTAATTCAATAATTTCAAAATGAGACACTACCCAATATTCTTGATGAGGAGAGGTAGTATAAGAAAAGTCAGATCAGATTCTTGCAGCCCATTCTTCCGGCGTGTAAGTTCTCATTGACAATGCATGGATATCCTGCTTCATTTTTTCGCCCAACGCCTGGTATACCAATTGATGCTGCTGAATCGTACGCTTGCCTCTAAACTCGGAACTCACAATAATTGCCTGAAAATGGTATCCATCATCACCCTCTATCTGCACCAACTCACAAGGTAACGAATTCTCGATATATTGCTTTATAGTCTCTGCGGTTATCATTATGTGATTTCATTAGATTAAAATGTACAACGTAGCGACAACTCTCCCGACCCAACTCAAACTCAAACTCAAACTCAAACTCAAAAAAATTTCTATTTGATACTGAGAAATCGAAAATCAGGAGAACAAAACGAAGCTTTTATAGCTTATTAATGCTTAATCACGTCACCACCAGCTATTTCATTTTTTACATTTTTTTGTAAGGCAGTCGGTGGAATCGTCGGGGAATCAGGTCTCGGTTTATGTTCCAGAGCAATATCAAGAACCTGATCAATCCACTTCACGGGCTTGATTAGCAGCTGATCTTTGATATTTTCCGGAATATCGGCGAGATCTTTGACATTTTTATCAGGAATAATCACACACTTAATTCCACCACGATGCGCTGCCAGTAACTTTTCCTT
>JACKCX010000010.1 GCA_020633795.1 Erysipelotrichaceae bacterium
TTCCACAAACTCAGCCTCTTTGGTCAAGAAGGAATAACAGGAACAAGACTATCTTTTCTTCAAACCTGCAGTGATGAGGTAAAGAAACTATATTTATCTTTGTCGTTGCGGTTATGTGAGAATCCACAATACTTTGCTTATAGTTCGCATATGATGTACATCGGTCGCATTGATTAATTCACTGATTTTTCTTTATTCTATTTTTTTTTAAAAATAAATATGCTAATTTGTTAATAGAAAAGCGAAGACGGAAACAAGTACATCAGTCCCTTTGTGAAGAGAGATAATCCGGTTGGTGCAAGGATAAAACAAACATTGATGGAATACATTCCTGAGCTGCTTCCTGAAAAGAGTAGGGATAGACGGGTTCGCCCGAAATAGCGAGGTGTGAAAGCACACCACAAGGGATAATTTGTGAAAGTTATCTAAAATGAGGTGGTACCACGATTAATTCGTCCTCAGATCAAGAGGACTTTTTTATACAAAGGAGATTTTTATGGGAATCTATGAAGAATTACAGGAGCGGGGTCTCATCGCTCAAGTCACCGACGAAGAAGAAATTCGCGATTTGATTAATCGCGGTGGCGCTAAATTTTATATTGGTTTTGACCCGACGGCGGATTCACTTCACGTCGGTCACTTTATGACCCTTAGTTTGATGCGACGCCTTCAACAAGCTGGCAATCAACCCATTGTGGTCTTAGGAGGCGGAACGGGAATGATCGGTGACCCATCGGGAAAAACAGATATGCGTAGCATCATGACCGTTGAAACCATCAATCATAATATTGAATGTTTCAAAAAGCAAATGTCAAAATTCATCGAATTTGGTCCCGGAAAAGCCATCGCCGTCAATAACGCTGACTGGTTGTTAAATCTTAAATATGTCGATTTATTACGCGATGTGGGTGCCTTCTTTTCGGTCAATAAGATGTTAGCGGCCGAATGCTATAAGCAAAGAATGGAGAGAGGTTTAACTTTCTTTGAATTCAACTACATGATCATGCAATCTTATGACTTTTATTATCTCCATGAGCACTATGGTTGCAATATGCAGTTCGGCGGTGATGATCAATGGAGCAACCTTTTATCGGGGACAGAATTAATTCGAAAAATGACGGGTCAAAATGCTTACGCTCTCACTATTCCTCTTCTCGTCAATAGCGATGGCACAAAGATGGGTAAAACTGTCGCGGGAGCGGTGTGGCTTGATCCGAAAAAAACCAGTCCCTTTGATTTTTATCAATACTGGCGAAATATCGAAGATGCCATGGTGATCAAATCGATGAAAATGTTAACATTCATTCCTCTTCCTCAAATCCATGAAATGGAAAGATGGGACGATAGTCGCATTAATGAGAAAAAAGAAATTCTCGCCTATGAACTAACAAAATTAATCCACGGTCAAGAAGAAGCTGACAAAGCCCGAGAAGCGGCGCGCGCTCTTTTCTCTGGTGAAGGTGATGATGCCAATATGCCCACCACCGAACTAGTTGATGTTCCAGCAAGCGGATTATCCCTTTTAGAAATTCTCATTCAATCAGGTTTAGCAAGTTCTAAAGGTGAAGGACGCCGTCTCGTTGAACAAGGTGGCATCAGCATCGATGGAGAGAAAATCAGCGATGTTAACCTTGTTGTTAGTCGCGAAAAACTAGTGCAAGGAATTAAAATTAAAAAGGGCAAAAAAGTCTTTCAAAAGATTATTATTAAATAATTGATTAAAGGTTAAATAAAAACATCGCCATAATACTTGACGATGTTTTTTTATGATTAGCCAATCGGTTTGATAAAGAAGTTTCCGTACACTTGCACTAGGGAAGTAACAGTAATAAAGACATGTGGATCAGCACGGCGCGCTAAGGTGACAACTCGTTGCGTTTCAAAAGAGGAGACCACCATCCAAATAACATAACGAGTGGCGCCAGAATAAACGCCTTCGCCTTTTGACATTGTCGCTCCATGCGGAAAATTAGCAATCAGAACTTCACCCAAAGAGGGATTATCAGTCACAAACTCAATTTGCACCTTCTTGTTGCGGAGATGAATCATATCGATGATCAAGCTGACGATGAAGAGATAGATAGAAGAAACTAATAATGAGATAACCGCGACACCAAAATTGGCAGATGGATTGCCCATAATTAATAAGAGAGAATATGAACAAATAATAATGCTATTGAATAAGATGGTGTATTTTCCCACTGATGTCGATTTTCTCATTGAATAATAGTAGGTTATAATATCTATACCGCCACAAGAGATGTCACCCTTGAAAGCAATCGCGCTCGCAAAGCCCGTGCATATGGCGGCAAACAGCGCTCGAACAATAATAAAACTATGATACATACCATCAGTGGTAACATACGACATAACTGGCGATTTAATGACGGCATCGACAACTCCCCACTGAGGGATAATCATCAGGAAAGCAGAAGAGAGAATAATATTAATGGCTGTCTGAATTGAAAAGCGCTTTCCAATTTTAAAGAAAGCAAAAATAAGAAGAGGGATATTAAAGCAAGTATAGCCAATCGCCTGAAGAGTAATCGGAGATAAGTTTCCTCCAAACATACTGACGATAAGAGCGATATTTTGGGAAAGACCAGAGACACCACCAGTGACAATATTGAAATCTTCATTAGCAAAAAAAGAAGAAGTTGATGGAGTGACAAAACACACGAAACTAAAAGCATACAAGAAAGCAGCAGCCGCTCCGCAGAGGAACCCGTTCGTCTCGTGAAGGGCTCTTTTTAGATGATAATGATCGTACATGAAGTTATTAACTTTTTTCTTTACACGGTCAATCCTTTTCATAAGCTTTCTCGCCTGTCTCGCTTGTATTGTAAAGATTTGCGCAAACGAAAACAATAATAATTGTCAGGAAAATTAATTTTGTTATTCTTTCTTGATAAACGCAAAGACAGCGAATGAGAAAAGTGATGAGCCAGTAACTTATAAAATATGTTGTTGCACTAGAAAATGACAAATGGTAAGATATTTTCGCTATATGAATATATAGGAGGCAAAATTATGAAGGTCTTAAAAGCTATCGGCAGATTCTTTGCAAGAATTGGCCGTTGGATCGCAGATACAGCCTGGGTTCAACCATTGTTAATCGTCGGAGGCATTTTTGCCTTAATTTTCTCGATTCCTTATGTGGTTGATTGGGTTGAATCGTGGTTCGCAACGGGCAACAGCGCGGAAGTTTATTACAATAAATACAAAGCATCTTGGACTGGAGTGGAATCCTCTAGTGAAAATAGTTCAGTTGATAAGCTCTTCAAATATGTCATGAATCCTGATGATGAAGAAAATGCAGCCTATAAAGAAAAATATGGTGATAAATTCTTTATCGCCTTTGTCATTGAAGGTTGCAACGATTGCGAGAGCAACTACTATGGTTTAAAAACCGCCCAAGCCAACTGGGGAAAAAGTGGCAGTGAATTTGATTTCGCCACTCTCGATAAAGAAAAAGAAGATTTCAAAATTGCTAGTATCTATGTGGATGACGCGAATGATGATGATGAATTATATTTCTCCAATTATATCAGCGGTAATAAAAACACCTGTCGCTACAACGATTTCTTTGAGCAAGCTAGCATCTTAGATAATCCTTATGTCGATAATATTAGCGGTGGAGAAAATTATTACGATGACGTCTTCTCCGAGAGCAATGAGTTCACTACTCCAACCTTAATGCTCGTCGACTTAAGCGAAGATCAACCAGCCTACACGACCGAATTTGGTGTCAGCGAAATCACCTTCAAGTTTACTGGACGTGACGGCGGAACTTCCAATTATGATTTAGCGAGAACCGTTTGGGATATGTGGAATCACATCGGCAAGTTCTCTGCTGATTACAAAGCCTAAATAAATAAGCCGTCATTTGACGGTTTTTTATTCTTTATGAAATACTTCACTTATTCTTTTGATCCCTCTGTTATCGCTGTTACCACGACGAGAGAACTAGGTAACATGGCTTTTCAAATTGCTGACCATCGTGAGGACATCGATAAGCGCCGTCAAGAAGTGGCTCGCGATTTTAAAACCGACCAACAACACCTTATCTTCACACATCAAACTCATAGCGATGTCATTAAAGAAGTGACCGCTGATGATATAGGACGTGGTTCATTTGCCTTTGAAGAAGGAATTGAGGCTGATGCTTTATATACCAAAGAAAGGGGCTTAGCGCTCGGTATTTTCCACGCCGATTGTGTCCCGATCTTTTTCTATGACAAAGCTATCCCTCTCATCGGTATTATTCACGCCGGCTTTCAAGGAACCTTAAAACATATTACTTATAAAGCTCTCCAGTCTGTCATCAATCAGGAAAAACTTGATCCTCATGATATAAAGATTTTTATCGGTCCAGCCAGAAGAAAATCATCTTTTGAAGTCGATGATAAAACAAGAGAGAAAATCATCTGGGCTGGCTGTCCTCTTTTCGATGATCATTTCGACGCTATTGAATCAAATAAATTCGATCTTTTTTGCTTAGGAATTCCCCTCGCAAATATTCAAGATATCAATGTCGATACCGTCGCTGATGAGCGCTGTTTTTCAGCCCATCAAAAAACGCCAGTTGGTCGCATGGCGTCTCTTATCCTTTTAAAATAATATTACTTTAATCTTTTAATCACGCTGGGAGGCACGAGTTCACTGACATCGACTCCGTTTTGGAATAGCTCCATAACTGTCGAAGAATTGATAAATGAATTCCGCGCTTTACTCATCAAGAAAACAGAGTCAATTGAGGAATCAGCATATTCATTAGCGCTCGCTAATTCAAATTCATATTCAAAATCTGTCACAGCGCGTAATCCACGAATGAGATGAGTGGCGTGATGCTCTTTAGCGTATTGAACGGTTAAGCCAGAAGAATAGTCGACCGAAACACCTTTTAAATCAGCAGTGGCCTCTTTAATCATCTCCACTCTTTCGAGCGCCGAGAAACGAGATTTTTTATGAGGATTGCTCGCGACTAAAATAATCACTTCATCAAAGATGCGCAAAGCTCTTTTTAAGACATCAAGATGTCCGTAAGTAATCGGATCAAAACTTCCGGGATAGATAGCAACTTTCATCTTTACCTCCATAATATCGTAACGATAATTTCGCCATATTGATAATCTTTTCGTCGGCGATAAAACACATTTTCCAACTCAAGATGACGTTGAGTTTCTATGACAATTATACCATGAGTGGTAAGAAGATTATTAGTTAATAAAAGTTCGATGATAGATTGATAATCTCCACTTTGATAAGGAGGATCGAGAAAAACGACATCAAAAGATGCTTTTTTTTGAATAAAAGCGTCAATCGCTTGGTGATCACTACATTTTAAAACACTCACTTCATCACTAGTAATATGGAGATTCTCAAGATTATGATGAATTGTTTCAATAGCGATTTGATTATAATCAACAAAGGTCGCGTGTTGAGCGTTGCGAGATAAGGCTTCTAGACCCATCGCCCCACTGCCAGCATATAAATCGAGAACTCGCAAAGATGATAGATCACCGAGGGAAGAGAATATCGCTTCACGAATGCGATCTTTTGTCGGACGAATATTTTTGACATCATCAGGCCACTCGATTAGACGGTGGCGGTATTTACCAGCGATAATTCGCATGTTATTTCTCTCCTTGAGGGCAAAGATGAGGATAGATAAAAGAGAATAATTTATCATTCATCATGAAATAAAGGTCGCGAACTTCAGCATAGGCTTTGAGATAATCGCGAACGAGAGGATAACTTTCCAAAGCCACTTTCGTTTTTTGTAAAGCGAGGCGAGCGCTTCTTATCTCTTCGCTATCTTCGGGATAGATATTTAATAATTCCGCATAATGAGAAGCCGCGAGGTCTTTTTGATAGGCCAAAGCCATGACTTCATCGGAATCATTCATCTTCTCTTCGCATTGATTGACACGGATTAGACGCGAATCTTTTTTTAAAGCCTCTTTCAAGGCATAAGTTTGCTCGTAAATATCGTTTTCCATAGATTGATATCATTATATATAAAAAAATATCTAAGCGTTAGCGCTTACCTTTATCATTTTATTTAATTGTGCTAGAATGCTGTTTATGAAAATTAGAATTATTAAAGATGATAACCCTCTGATGCGAGAGAGAAGCAAAGAAGTTCCTCTTCCCTTATCAAAAGAGAATAAAGCGCTTCTTGATGCGATGCTGGAATATCTCAAAATGAGTCAGGATGAAGAATATGCGGAAAAACATCATATTCGCGCCGGAGTGGGATTAGCCGCTATTCAGGTAAAAAGATTAGAGAGAATGTTCGTTATTTACTATGAAAATGGCGAAGGACAAGTAGTGCAATATCAATTGGTGAATCCTAAAATCATTGAATCTTCCGTTAAGCAATGCGCTTTACAAAATGGCGAAGGTTGCCTTTCGGTCGATAAAGTTCATCAAGGATTTGTCCACCGCCACTATAAAATTCGTCTGAAAGCTTTTGATGCTTTGCAAAATAAAGATATCGAAATTAGCGCGACAGGATTTGACGCCGTCGTCTTACAACATGAGTACGATCATTTAGATGGCATCTTTTTCTATGATCGCATCGATGATGCTGCGCCGAATAAATTACACCCGAACGAAGAATTAATTTAAATAAATTTATTAAAGAATAAATGTGCTATAATAAGCACGCCAATAAAACATACGAATAATGTAATTGGAGGACTACTATGGTAAAGAATATTTCATTACCCGTTTCTATCTATGCCTTGGGAGGCTTAGGAGAAGTCGGCAAAAACATGTATTGTATCGAAAACGAAGAGACCATCATCATTATTGATGCGGGTGTCCGATTCCCAGGAGTGGAATTCCCTGGCATCGATTATATCGTTCCCGATTATACGCATTTAAAAAACAATCGCAATAAAGTGAAGGCTTTATTTATCACTCATGGTCACGAAGACCATATTGGTGGTATTCCTTTCCTTTTGCAAAACGTCAATATCCCAGTTATCTACGCTCCTCGTCTGGCTTGTGCTTTAATAAAAGCACGATTAGATGAGAACAAGATGTCATCACGAGCTAAATTGGTCGAGTACAATAGTGATTCAACGTACACGGTTGATCGCTTTAAAGTGAGTTTCTTCCGCGTCACTCACTCCATCCCTGATTCCTTTGGAGTGTGTGTTGATACACCCGAAGGTCGCATTGTTTCAACTGGTGACTTTAAAATTGACTTAACCCCCGTTGGTCCCGATATGGAACTAACTAAAATCGCTCGTTTGGGCGATGAGGGTGTCACACTCTTATTAAGCGATTCCACCAACGCTGAAAATGATGGTTATACTCCGAGTGAAAGAAATGTTTATGACTCCATCAATGATGTCGTAGAAAACGCCAGTGGTCGCCTGATTGTCTCCACTTTCTCGAGCAATATTTCCCGTATTCAACAAATCTGTGAATCGGGAGTTAAAAATAATCGTAAAATCGTTATTATCGGTCGGTCAATGGAAAAAGCTGTGGAGATCAGCCGCAGTTTTGGTTATATCAAAATTCCAGATGATTCCATCATTCAAACACAAGACATCCGCCGCTATAAAGCTAGTGAAATTCTCATTTTATGCACTGGCTCTCAAGGCGAATCAATGGCGGCTTTATCTCGTATCGCTAACGGTGAGCATAAAGATGTTCATATCATGCCGGGCGATACCGTTGTTTTCTCGAGCAGTGCCATCCCAGGAAACGGGATTATGATTCAAAATGTTGTTAACCTATTAACGCGTTGTGGAGCGGAAGTGATTACCAACTCTATTTTAAGCGATATTCACTCTTCTGGTCACCCAGCCAAACAAGAATTGCGCTTGATGCTCAAATTAGTGCATCCTAAATACTTTATGCCGATGCACGGCGAATATCGTATGCTTCGCATTCACGCTGAATTAGCTGGTTCCGTCGGTGTTCCGATGGAAAACTGCTTCATCCTTGACAATGGTGATTCAATCACCATGGCTTATGGAAAAGTCTCACGTGGTTACCAAGTGGAACATGGCAATACTTACATTGATGGTAAGGATATCACTGGCTTAGCGGACGCTGTCATTGCGGATCGTCGCATCTTGACAGAAGATGGAATGCTCACTATCGCTATTTCTGTCGATAGCAAAACGAATGAATTAATTATTCCTCCGACCTTCTATAGTAAAGGAATTATCAATCAAGATAACGCTCGCGTCATGGAGGAGTGCCGTGGTTTAGTCGAAACCGCTATCCGTGAAAAATTACGAAGCAAGACTAATTTTGGCGAATTAAAGAATGTCATCAAGAAAATCGCGGGTGATTATTTATATACCAAGACCGCTCGACGTCCGATGATCATTCCCGTCATTATGAGTAAAAATTAAAATATGATTATCCTCGCTAGCCAATCACCGCGTCGCCAAGAATTATTGAAACAGATTGTTCCTCATTTTTTAATTGAAGTCAGCCATATTGATGAAAGTACTTCTCTTTATCTCCCTCCTTTATTAGCGGTCAAAGATATCGCTTTTCGCAAAGGACAAGACATTGCCCAGAAGCATCCTGATGATATCGTTATTTCGGCTGACACGATTGTTGTTTTAGATCAGCAGATTATCGGAAAACCCATTGACGAGGAAGATGCAAAAAGAATTCTTCGTTTATTGTCCGGAAAATTGCATACTGTCATCACGGCTTTTTGCATCTTTCATGATGGAACATCAATGGAGAGAACGGTTCATTCTACCGTCATTATGAATAAGTTAGAGGAAACGACGATTGAAGCTTATGTTAAAACGAAGAGTCCGATGGATAAAGCGGGAGCCTATGGAGTCCAAGATAATGCTTCTTTCCACCTGATTAAATCGGTCAATGGCAGCGTTCATAATGTCATGGGATTTCCCATCGAAGAAATAAAAAGCGATTTACTGATAAATCACTTAATATAATATTTTTGCTGAAATTAATGGCGAATTAGAGACTTTTTTCTAATTCGTCTTTTATTTTATTAGCTTTATTTTCAATGACTAGTATAACTTTACTCGACATTGTAATAATGGAAGAAACACCATATTCCTTTAATCTTGGTTGATTGATCAATTTGGAATCTTTGACATGCAGAGAAAGGCGAGATCCATTAGCCATCAAATCATAGATGTTATCTTTTCCCCCTAAAGCCTGAAGCCAGTCAATACCCGTAGTGTGAGGGAGAGAAACGTGTTGTTTTTTTCTCTTTTTTAAATAAGGAATAACATAGAGAAATAAAATGACGAGAAGGATGATTAAAACAAGACCCAAACAAATATAGAGAGCATAATTACGCAAAAAATTATTCATGTCAGTTTGAAAGTCATTGAAGATCATTATTTCACAAAGCTCCTACTTAATGAGTGAATAAAAGAATAATCCGGGGAGTGCAAGACCGTCACCACTTTTGGAGATTGGTGAATCTCGAGGCGGAGAAGACGATCGTCATTAATAACATTATTGTCATAGCCGACGAGAGCGGTTTCTAATTCACCCGTTAAAACAATTGTCGCTTGTCCATCGAGAATTAAAGAAGACCCTAAAGAACGATTAAAGTTGTTTTGAATCGTGGCGATTTCTGTTAATTCCATGACAGGAAGATTATGCTGGATAACAGCGCCTCCTAAGGATTTGTTATAGGCTGAACTGCCTAACGAAGAAGAGACCACTAAACCATTACCGCGATATGTCTCGAGATGCTCATCATCAATCTTTACTTCGCAATCCAGGGTATGAAAGGGATTCTCTAGGCGAATTTCGTTGACAGCATAAATGGTATCAAAGTCCGTTTTATGCCACAATTTTCCTTCCAATAAAGGATGAGAAGAAAGGATTAATTGGTCATTTTTAAGGGCAGACAAAGCTTTTGAAATATCTTCAGCATGAAAATCGTAGAAAAAGCCGAGGTTGCCATTACCAATTCCGAGGAATTTGATTTGATCTAAGATGGCTAAATAATGATGAACAGCGCGCAAGAAAGTGCCATCACCACCGACAAAAAAGACGACATCAGGATGATCATTATCAATAGTAAAGCCAAGCAAAAGAGCTTCTCGGATAATTGATGTCTCAATATCACCAGTCGGTTTATTCTTATTAACAAATACTGCAATCTTCATGATGAATTCCTAAACTATGTTAATATTATAGCGTAGCTGAAACAAAGGAGTGAACAAATGTCGCAAAATATTGAATACGAAGAGCGAGTTTTGCTCACTAAAGAGCAATATGATCAGATATTAAATTATTTCTTACCTCAATATCCAAATCATCGCTTCATCGAACAGACCAATTTCTATTTTGACACCAAATCTTTTGAACTTAAGAAGCAAGGCATCGTTTTTCGTCTGCGTACCATTCAAAATCACCCCACCGAATTAACATTAAAAATTAAACGAGAAAATGGCGATATTGAAATCAATCAAAATTTAACCTATACCCAAGAATTGAATATACTGTCCAACATCATGATTCCCGAAGGTGAAATCAAGGAAGCTTTAATTCGAGTTAATACGCATTTCAACTTATTGACCCTCATTGGTTCCATGAAGACCAAACGCTACGAGATTAGTCAAGATAATTATTTGATTGTCATCGATGAAAATAGTTATTTTGGCATCGTGGATTATAATTTGGAAATCGAAGGTCCGTCAATGGAAAAAGCTCGTGATGTCATTCTTCAATTATGTGAACAATTTCATCTTTCCTATAAAAAAGACTACTCTAGTAAGAGCAGTCGTTTATTTCATACTTTAATTCAATAATTATTCAGGGCAAGCCATGTCATTTTGCGCGTGTTCGCATGTCTCATACTTAGGACAGACCCCAGCTTTACACGCCCATTCCGCAATACGGCGGGCATGAGGAATAAAGACTCTGATTTCATCAGGATTATAACCGACTTGAATTTTGCGATCATCAACCATGATCGGTCTTTTTAAAATAGATGGATTGTCACGGATAAAAGAAATTAGTTGTTTGACAGACATGGAATCAATATCAAGATTGCTCTCTTTAATGATTTTACTGCGCTCAGAAATGATATCTTCCGTGCCATTTTCTGATTTTGCTAAGATGTCCGTTAATTCTTTTTCATTTAAAGTGGCGGCGAAAATATTTTTTTCCACATAAGGGATTTTTTGTTCATCGAACCATTTTTTAACTTTGCGACAACTGCTACAAGAAGGTGAAGTATAAATTTTAATCATAATTTTGCCTATTGCTAGTATACAACAAAGATGACTTTTGCTCGTATAAATAATTGCAATTTTTATCAAAAAATAATCCTCTTCACTCAATCAAAGATTGAAAAGAGCGCCATGATTATCTAAACTATTAGCAAGTAAGTCGAGGAATAAAATATGGCAGAGAGAATCTTAACTGGAATTAAACCAACTGGGCAATTGACCTTAGGAAATTACATTGGCGTTTTGAAGAACCTTCCGAAAATGATGGATCGTGGCGAATGTTTTATTTTCATTGCCGATTTACATGCTTTAACTCTCCCCATTGAACCCGAAACACTGAAACAAAATAGCATTGATATCGCAGCTTTTTATTTAGCTGCTGGTTTAGATCCAAAACGCGTGGCTCTCTTTTTGCAAAGTTCTGTCAGCGCTCACGCAGAATTAAATGTCATCATGCAAAACTATCTCTATATGGGTGAATTATCACGCATGACTCAATTTAAAGAGAAGTCCGCTAGAATGAAAGAATCAGGAATTGGTTTAGGCCTTTTTGCTTATCCCGTCTTGATGGCTTGTGACATCGTTTTATATGATGCGAATATCGTTCCAGTGGGAGAAGACCAAGTTCAACATGTTGAACTAACGCGCGACCTCGTCAATCGCTTTAATCAACGATATGGCGATATTCTCCAGATGCCAAAAGCCGAAATGCGCAAAGTGGGAGCGCGTATCATGTCGCTGAGCGACCCGACAAAAAAGATGAGTAAATCGGATCCTAAAGGAGATATCTATCTCAAAGATGATATCAGTGTTATTCGTAAGAAGATTATGTCAGCGGTCACCGATTCTGGAAGTGAAGTCAAATATGATTTAGAAAATAAACCGGGTATCTCTAACCTACTCACTATATATGCTTGCTTGAAAGATATCTCGATAAAAGAAGCCGAAGCCAAGTTTAAAGATTTCCGTTACGGGGACTTTAAAAAAGAAGTAGCGCAAGCGGTGATTGATGAATTAGAACCATTCCAAAAACGCTATCAAGAAATCATTGATAGTAAGAGTTATCTCCAAGTTTTAAAAGAGGGAGCCGTAAAAGCGACCTCGGTCGCCAATGACACGCTTCATCGCATTCAAAAAGCGGTTGGCTTATTAGAGATTAAATAAAAAAATAATAAGGGTTTTAACCCTTATTTTTTACAAATAAACATGGTGCGAGGATATTTTTTCTCTTGCTCTATAAGAGCAACTTTGATAAAGGACACTTCTTTAAAATAGGGCTTCAAAAAGTCGAGCCATTGCTCCACACTTTTATAATTACACCTCAAAATATTATCGCGATAATAGTAATGATCTTTTGCTGTCATCTTTAAAAGATATGTCATCTCATCAATAGTGAAAGAAGGATTGATACCAATGAGACATGTCCCATCTTTAGCTAGTGATTGAGATAAGCTATTAACAATCTTCTTCGCAATCTCATCAGGAACAACATCAATAGTGTTAACTGAGAGAATAAAATCAAAATAAGTGGGGAATTGAAGCAAATTCGCTTCATCTCCTACCATAAAATGCAAATGATCAAGAGCAGACAGTTGAGCGACTTCTTGATCGCATTTAATGACTTGTGAAGATTGATCAATGCCCAATCCATAAGCAAATGGTTGAGTAAAAAATAGTTCAAATAAGCCCCATCCTGATCCACAGCCAAAATCGAGAACTTTGCTCACTTCAGTTAAGGAGGATTTAATGACGCGGTTAAAGCCTTCATCAAGAACCCATTTGCCCGCTATTTTTTCTGGTTTGAGAGATCGAAAAGAATCATCCCAAAATTTCTTTAGTGTTTGATAGTCATCCATCTTAGATTTTTAAAGCTTTTAATAGATCTTGATAAATGATATCAGGTTGAGCTTCAGCGGTCGCTTCATCTTGACCCACCACCCCGATATAGAACTTAATTTTTGGTTCCGTGCCACTGGGGCGCACTCCAACGCTATTTCCATTGGCAAAAAAGAGTTTAACCACATCGCTTTGAGGGAGTAAAATTGGTGTTTTATTTTGACCTACAATCGTAATTTGTTTATAATAGTCTTCCACGCGAACAACCATCGAACCGGCTAATTCAGTTAAGGGATGTTCATGAAGTTCATTCATAATCTCAGTCATCTTTTGTTGTCCGATTGAACCGGTAAAGTTGATGGAGTAGATTTTATCGATGTGCCAACCAAAGCGCTCATTGAGTTCTTTCCACACTATATCTAAGGTTTTTCCTTGCAAGTAATAATAAAGCGCCATTTCGCAATACATGAGAATAGCTTGACAGCCATCTTTATCGCGTGCAAAAGGAGCGATTAAGCAACCATAAGATTCCTCATAACCAAATTCAAAATGAGGGCCTTGATGTTTTTCATAATAATCAATGCGATTGCCAATGAATTTAAAACCAGTGAGGAATTCTTCAACTTTGACGCCATATGATTGAGCGACTTCTTTGCCGAGAGAAGAGGTGACGATTGTCGTATACATGACCCCATCACTCGAGAGAGTACCTTGTTTTTTTCTCTGAGAGAAAATATAGTCAATTAACATCGCTCCTGATTGATTGCCAGTAAAAGTTTGATAAGTGCCATCGCTCGCTAAATAAGCGAGACCCACACGATCGCCATCTGGATCAGTCATCACCACTAATTGGGCGTTGATTTCTTTAGCTAATTTAATTGGTTCAATATAGGAGCGTTGATCTTCAGGATTTGGAGAAAGGGTGCCTGAAAAATCAGGATCGGGATCACATTGCTTAATGACCGGTGCAACATCGTAACCTAAATCATTAAAGATACGCATCGCATTGACATAAGAAGTGCCGTGATTAGGAGTAAAGACAATCTTAAAACCTTTCTTCGGTAATTGAGGATTTAAAGCAATAGCCTCCACTAATTTGACATAGGTGTCATCGACATCAGAACCGAGGATTTTATTGACACCTCGAGGAGTGGTTACATTATATGTAACATCTAAATCATTAGGGAGAGAATTGATGAGTTCCACTAATCGCGAGATTTTATCAGGAACCAATTGACAACCTGTCTCATCATAGACTTTATAACCATTGTATTCTTTCGGATTGTGACTAGCGGTGACCATGATCCCTCCACAAGCGCGAAGATAACGGACCGCAAAAGAAAGTTCGGGAGTGGGTCGCAAACTATCAAAGATATAAGTGTTAATGCCAAAATCATTTAAGACTTGAGCCGAGAGAAGAGTGAAAGCTCGCGATTGATGGCGATTATCATGAGAGATGACGACCCCTTCTTGTTTAGCGCGAGGAAACTTCTCTAAGAGATATAAAGCAAAGCCAACCGTCGCTCTTCGAATGGTAAAAGTATTAAGGCGATTGGTCCCCGGACCTAAAATACCACGCATGCCGGCGGTGCCAAATTCCACATCTTTAAAAAAGGCGTCGTCTTTTTCTTCTTTACTCATTTGAGTAAGAAGGCCTTTATCTTCTTTGCTGACAAGGGGGCTAGCTAACCACCGCTCATACTTTTCATTCACTGTCATAATCTAACTTCTCCTTTAATTGCTCGATAACTTTATCTAATTCGCTCGGTAAAGGAGCGACAAATTTACGGCTTGAAAGATAGCTGAATGGTTCCTCAAGATGACCAAAGTGCATCTCGCTGGCGTGGAGGAACTGGTTTTTAAAACCAAATTCTTTATTGAATTCATTGTTGATTTTAAAATCACCATATTTGCTATCGCCCACAACGGGATGATGGATATAGGCGAGATGAACGCGAATCTGATGAGTGCGTCCAGTGACCAAGGTGACATCAAGCAAGGTATAATCGCCAAGATTTTCCACCACCTTATAAATCGTCTTCGCCACTTTGCCACCTTTTTCTTTATAGGCGACATGGACTGTATTGGTCTCTTCATCCTTTAGTAAAGGAACATCGACATAACCATCTTTTTCAATTTTACCATAGACAAGCGTTAAATAGTGTTTGCCAATCGCGTCTCTTTCTTTGAGAAGATGAAATAAATATTCTAAAGCTTGATGAGTTTTGCCAAAGGCAATAAGACCTGAAGTATTGCGATCTAACCGATGCGCTGGACCAGGAACAAAAGCGTTTTCTTCCTCGGGATGATATGCCCCTGTACTCATCTCGTATTCAATGACCATCTGATCGAGAGCTTTTTGATGAGTGTTCTCTCCTTTTTGGACCAGAACACCTCGCGGTTTGTTAATTAGTAAAATTTGATCATCTTCATAAATGATCCAATCTTTAATCATGTCGTTAGGCGTATAAGCATTCTTTTGATTAAATTCTTCTAGTTGATTAGAAGTGACATAAATGGCGACTTCATCTTTGGCGTGAACGATGTATTTACGATCTTCCCAATGGCCATTTACTTTGACATCTTTCTTACGAAACAATTTATAAATAAAAGAAAGCGGAGCGGTGTTGAGGACTTTACGGACATATTTTTCAAGAGTCAATCCGTCTTCTCTTTCACTAATCGTATATTTTTGCATGTTTTAATTGTATGGGCTTTTATTTTAAAAATAAAGAGTGCATAAGTTTATTTTTTTGTTATAATACTAATCGCATATTTCGTTCATCTATTTATTAGACAGCCCAACACGGAGGAATACCCAAGCGGCTGAAGGGGCGGGCTTGGAAAGCTCGTAGACATGTAACAGTGTGCGAGGGTTCAAATCCCTCTTCCTCCGCCATCATCGATTGTCGAGACACGTATGTAAAAGTGCGTGTTTTTCTTTATTTTTGAGCATTATTTGCTATATTTGGTCTTGTGAATACAACTTTATTCAATTTGGAACTGGACGCATAAAAACCCCGTGAATAATCTGGACGGACACGAGGGTTCAAACTCAAACCAATAAAAAGAGTCTATATTTCAAGACTCCATTTGTTTATTTACCAATTAAATGTTTTAAATATTCAGCACTATCAATCAATAAATTGATTGCTCCATCCTCCAAGTCTTTCAAATTATATAAATTGTCAAGAACATCAAATGTTTCTTCTAAATTGTGCTTTGCTGTATTCCAACCAATGCCGTCAGTAAACCAGACAAATTGGAAACCAGTAATACCTTTAGATTCTTCGGTTAAAGTTTTATAACTTCTAGCTGTTTCGTTAAGTTTAGAACCACCACCACTATAAAAATTACATTCACAGGCAAATATAGTTCCTAATGCTCCAACAAAAACAAAGTCAAATCTTTTCTCTGCTTTACCATCGTTGCTTAGTTTAGACAAGTCTAAATTGAATCTCTTCTCAACTTCAGAAGCGTACATCTCTTTGAAGTATGTTTTGCCTTTAACTAAGCCAGCTTTAATGAGATAGGATTCTACTAAGTCTTCCATGACATGGCCAGTTCTATTCTTTCTTCCGTTTGTGTCCATGCCAACTTCAATACCTAAAACATAATCAACTAGGTTATTGATGATATGGTTTTGGAGCAAATCAAATAGGCCACTATTTCTCATAAAGAGAGCATATTGGTCAACTGTATAGTTCATCTTAACAAAGTTAAAGACATAGCTTCCATCAGCATCTTGAACTTTAATTTCAGCTTCGCGTTTCGCTAGCAAAATAGGAACAACGACCAAAACATTGATGTGAACCCCATAACTTGTACTTATTTGATAAAATATTTGAGGTGATTTTATGAAAAAGGACAAAAGGGTACGTGGAATCTATAAAAAAGTTCCAGACGACATCAAGATTAAGGTCTGTAAAGATCATTACGATAACCACATGAGTTATCAAGAATTAGGTAAGAAATACAACCTCTACACAAAGTCAGGTGAACTCATGGAAAGCACGATGCTTGGATGGTTTAGACTTTATCGAAAAATGGGCGAAGCAGCTTTCTTAATCCATAGGCAAGGGAATCGTTCTCAATATGGAAAAGACGGAGAACCTACTTCTGAAAAAGCCAAGAAAAGAATTAAGGAATTAAGAGAAGAAAACGAAAAGCTTCGACTCCAGGTTGAATACCTAAAAAAATTGAATGCCTTGGTTCAAGAAAACCGAAAAAAAGAGAAGTTTATCAAGTAGTCCGTGAACTAAGGCATAAATATAAACTAAAGGACTTGCTTGAAATATCCTCTCTCGGAAAATCTCTTTATTACTATTACTTCCGAAATGAAGATAAGCATAATAAACATGAGAAAACAGAGGAAATGATAGTCAATATTTTCAAAGAAAATAAGGGCAGGTATGGATATAGAAGAATAGTCTACGCTTTAAGAAATGAATACGGTCTTATAGTCAACCATAAATTAGTTAGAAAAATCATGAAGAAATATGGTCTAGTTTATAAGGCTAGAAGGCATAGGAAATATTCTTCATATCGAGGCACTGTTGGTAAGATTGCCCCTAATGTTCTAAGAAGGAAATTCGCCGCTGATGCGCCGTTCCAAAAATGGGCAACAGATATTACTGAATTCAACATAAATGGTTCCAAAATATATTTATCTCCTATCATTGATATGTATAACGAAGAAATCATTTCTTATTCGATAAGTACATCGCCAAACATGAATCTTGTTCTCGATATGTTGGAGAAGGCATTCAAAAAGCTTCCACCACATCAAAAATTAATTCTACACTCGGATCAGGGATGGCATTATCAACACCCAGAGTATCAAGCTCGTTTAAGACATCGGGGAATAACCCAATCAATGTCCAGAAAAGGAAACTGCCTAGACAACTCAGTCATGGAGAACTTCTTTGGTAAGATGAAGATGGAAACAATCTATCTTTATCACATTAGGTCAATGTCTGAGATGATTGATGAAATCAATAAATACATTTCTTATTACAATTTCTATCGCATAAAAGAAAAACTGGGAGGTTATAGCCCAGTCGATTATAGAAAAATGAATCAGAACAATTTATAGTTAATTAAAATAGGTCCAATTTCTGGGGCGCACTACACCCGTGCCATTTCGCCCTTCTCAAGCAGGAGATGGATTCTTCCTCATCCTCAAGCGATGCGTAGATATAGGAAAGCCTGAGGCATGCCAGGTCGTTGCCGTGCTTCTTCGCCTTCTGGAACCACTCCTCCGCGATCATCCTGTTCGGCTTGGTGCAGATGTCGTAAAGATAACATTCCCCGATGATGATTTCATAAAGCGGAGCGCCGTACTCCGATTCAGCTATCTGAAGCATCCTATCGAATTCCTCTGACGTTCCTTTCCCGGACATGACTTTCCTGGCCAATCCGTCGAACTCCTCCATCAGCCTGAAGAGCTCTTTTTGGTGGGCTTTTGACCCTACCCTATGCGCCTTTATTTCTGTGTTTTTCATAAAAGGTCCTCCTACTATATATAAGGAGATACATAGTATCTCCGTAGGCGACTTTTTCGGATTTTTACCAAAAAATTTTCATATAAACTTTTTAATTATTTTAATAATTACTTTTCCTATAAATTTTTCATACTTTGTCTCATACACGGTATCGCTTCCGGCTATACCGAATCTCATACCGCGTCTCATACATAGTCTTGGGCCAAGGAATACACCGTCTTTCAAAGCAAAAGAAAAGCACCTCTTTTTCGTTAAGAGATGCGATTATCCTTTAATACTTTGTATTAACCCAATTAAGGAATTAAATAACAGAGATTATTTCGGGTTTATTAGACTAAACACATTTTCTGGTTTTTAATGACGATTCTTTCTTCAGCATTTCAATGAGTTTTAGAAAATCAGATAACTTATCAAACTTTATAATTCCATTGACTTTATTGTCTTTATTGATAGAAAACATCACAAAACCCCCACGGCACATAAATACATTGCCATGTGCAAGCGAGTTTCGGATTACGTGCAATAAAGATCTGACGCAGCCCTCTTCTTGCCTGTAGCATATAATATTGTTATCGAAATTAAGCGTTTTAATAGTCTTCATGCCTTCTTTTTTACCACAGAAATGATTAAAAACAATAAAGTTGTAAGATGGGATAAAAAACTTTTTAATTATTTTATCTGATAGCTTGCAAAAATTATTTCCTTCAATACTACCAAAATCATATTTTTCAGTTTTTGGATCATTAAAACGTATAGTTGTTTCTTTCGTTAGTGGCTTTAAGAATACTTCGGTGAAAATTTTCATTTCATTTTGTGTAAAATGTATTTCCTCAAGTGAAACATTTCCTAAAAGGTACTCCAAATCAATATCGACATAGGCATCTATATCTTTTAACCTTGGCATATTGCTACCCCACTCTAATTAGAAAACATAAGGCAATCCATTATCAGAGCAATACTCATTAGCGTAATTGACCGCAAATCTCGCTGCTAAAATTGTTAAAGCAGCCACAGAAGCCAATTGTGAGTCCGTTGTATACCTGTTAGTTTTTATTGAAGTACAATAGATATCGCTATATGCATGATTTGAAAAATAGATTGTGTAATTAGCAGAGAACATTAAAACGCCAGAATCATACAGTTGGTAAGCGCCGGTTCCACTGCTTGAACCATAAGTACATGAAACAGCCATGTAAGATTCCATAGAAGAAGTGTTTGTATATCCCATATAGAAATATGAGCCACTGTAACCAAGAGTGCTGTTCCAATCATATCCACTATTAGTTTCAACATTGTGATAAGAGCCTGAACCATATCTATCCAAATGATTTCTAATTGCGGTCGCTCCCGTAACTGTTGTAGAAGTTGTGAATTGAGCGGTTACAGTTAAATTGCTTGTGACATTCTTTGTCGATTGAGACCATCCAGAAAAAGTATATGTTGTTCTATAATCACCTGATGTTGTTGATGATCTATATGGGGTAGAACCCGTATAAACCGCATCATCGCCATGAACAACTTTTACAGTCTGGAGAACTGTCCCATCGTAGTTCTTGAAGGTGACCGTATAAAGATTCAAAAGATCGAATTGCGCCGTAAACGTTGTATCAACGCTCAAATTGAATAACGATTTATCCCAGCCAGAAAATCTATAAACTTTATCGGACCCTGAATAGCTCCTAGTAGGAGTAGATCCTGTGTAAGTAGCATTCCCGCCCTTCTTCACCTTAGAGCGCAATAATTGAGTTCCATCATAATTGTTGAAAGTAGTAAATACGAATTCAGTTGTCGAGTATTGCGCTGTGAATGTTGTGTCGATGTTCAAATTGGTTAGCGATTTATCCCAGCCAGAGAAAGTGTATTCAAATCTTTCGTCATCGCTATTTTTTATAGGCGTCGACCCTGAGTAAGTAGCATTTCTTCCTTTCACAACCTTGGAACGCAGAAGTTGAGTTCCATCATAATTGTTAAAAGTAGCGAACACATATTCGGTTGTAGCGAATTGCGCAGTAAAAGTTGTGTCTGACGAGACAGTATAGGTATTTATATTTTTGTCCCAGCCAGAGAAAGTGTATTCAATGTGCTCATCATTACTTTGTTTAATTGGGGTCGATTCTGTGTATTTTGCAGTAGTCCCATAATCAACATTTATTCTTTGAAGCAAAGTGCCATCATAATTATTGAATGAAACGACATATTTTCTCACTTCTTCGACATATTTTGCATTGAAAATAGTGTTTTCATATAAAGGCTGATTTAGGCTTTTATCCCATCCAGAAAAGGTATAAACCTTATCAATAGTCATATCCCTCAAAGGGGTTTCGCCGGAATAAGATGCAACCGTTCCATAAGGAATCCTTTCGTGCAACAATACAGAATCATCAAAGTCTTTGAAAGTGACAAAAACAAATTCAGGAATTGTTTCCTTTGGACCAGAGTGGCATCCAGTTGAAAGGCAAAGAACTAAGGCTAGAAGTGTTATTTGTAATTTGTTTCTTCTCATAAAATCACCTATTTAACTTTCTTCTTTTTGCCTTTGGCGAGAACGAAAGCTAATCCCCCAAGAGAAAGAGCAGCCAAAGAACTAGTAGCTATAGTGGTTGGGATTGCCCATGAATTATTGGAATCAACGAATGTGATATTTACTTCAACCAAATATGAAACAGTATTATGACCATCAGAAACTGTGACAACAAAACAATCATATCCCGTTGTATCAGGTTTTGCAGAATATACGAACTTTCCTGTGTTTTCATCAATGAACGCTGTCCCTTTATCTCCTTGTGAAGAAATGGAATATGTAAGTGAATCATTTTCTGGGTCGGTGACGCTCAATTGTCCTTCGACACTCGAGCCAGAATTTACATTAATAGTAGTTCCTGTTGAAGTTGGTTTTTGATTCTTTACAACATTAACGGTGACAACAATTGATTTGATGCTGTAGCCATCCGTAACCGAAATGGTGAAATAATCGGTTCCGCTAAAAGAAGGATCGGTAGTTGTATAAGTGTATTCGCCAGTTGACGAATTAATAGAAGCTGAGCCATGACCTCCTTGCGCAGAGATGCTATATGTCAATGTATCATCCTCAGGATCGGTCGCAACAACTGTTCCGCTTCCACTGCCACCTTGCGAGATAGTCAAGGAGGAATCGTTAATCGCTGGAGCGTTGTTGATAACGACATTAACTGTCACATAGCTTGTTGTAGTTCCGTATGAAACAGCAATCCTGAATGAATCGCTGGATGCAGCTGAATTGCTGAAGGCCGTATATGTGTATTTGCCGTTTGTTGAATTTAAATTAACCGTGCCGTGAGATGGCTGCTCATAGACAGAATAGCTGAGCGTATCGCCATCAGGGTCTACGCCATGAACTTGACCCTCCGTGCTTCCTGATTGCGGCACCGATATGCTTACCGAGCTTTCTTCAAAATAAGGTTCAGTGCTTATATGCACATAAATCGTTACGTAAGATGTATGAATTCCATCAGTAATCGCAACAATGAACGAATCATCACCAGCTCCGGAATTTGCATAATATGAGAAGCTTCCGTCGCCCATAACGTTCGCATTGCCCTTTTCGCCTTGCTTTGAAATAGAATAAGTCAAAGTATCGCCATCAGCGTCTGATGCATTAACATTTCCTGTAACAATATCGTTTTTCTCCACATTTACGGTCAGTGTTCCACTGGCGATTGTTATATCAGATTCAATATGGACATTGACAGTAACTTCGGATGTGAAATTACCATCGCTTACACCGATTATGAACGCATCATTTCCGGCTTTTCCTTCGTCAGGAGCATATTGGTATCTGCCTGTAAGCGGATCGACTGTAGCAGTTCCTTTGTTTCCTTGGGAAACAATAGAATATGTTAATGAATCACCGTCAGCATCGGTTGCAACAACAGAACCAGTGTAATTATTATTTTGATTTGTATTAAAAGAATAACTATCTTCCTCGAATGATGCAGGAGTATTAATTATTAAAGTATATTCTAAGATAACTGTAGATTTACCATCGGTAACTTGAACTTTAAAAGAATCGCGACCTTTTGCAGTTGTCTTCGCATTATATGTCCAAGCACCAGTTGAACTATTCAAATTAACAATTCCTTGAGTTGGATAGCTTAAAATGGAATAAGTTAATTCATCACCATCCAAATCAACAGCAAGAACATTTCCTGTTGTCGATTTTCCTTGATTTACAACAATTGTAGACTCTTGATTTTCAAGTTCTACCGGTGTTTCATTATGAACCTTTACTGTCACAAAAATATCATCGCAACCATCAGTCGCTTTAATTTGGAAAGAATCATTGCCGTGTGCATCTGCGTTAGGAGTATAAGCAAAACCACCGTTTGAAGAGTTAACGATAACATTTCCTTGAGATGGTTGAGCAACTAAAGAATATGTTAAAGTATCGCCATCTGGGTCAGAACAGGCAGCCGTGCCAGTAACTGTAATGCCTTCTGTTTCAAGATTAATTGTAATATTATTTGCAATCGGTCTTCTATTGACATTCACGTTTACTGTTACAACTTTAGGTGATACACCATCATCAACTGTAATTTCAAATGTGTCTAGACCGAAATAATTTGTATTTGGTATGTAAATATAATCGCCTGTCAAAGAGTCAATGTTCGCGATACCATGATCAGCATTTTTTGTAATAGAATAAACCAAAGCGTCGCCATCTTTATCAGAAGCAGTAACTTTTGCAGAAAGAGAAGTGTTTTGGCTGATTGTTTTGTTAATTTCTAAATCAGCAACAATTTCAGATTCGATATGAACGTTAATAAAGATGGTAATAATATCGGTTCCATCACAAACATTAACTTCAAAAGAATCGTCTCCTGCCACATTTTGATTTGGATAGTAAATATATTCACCAGTTGTTGGATTTAAAGATAAACTACCTTTTTTAGGTTGGGTTTTAACGGAATATGTTAAAGAATCACTATCGATGTCGGTGCATTGCGCCGTTCCACTATAATTTGTGTTCTCAGAAGTTGTGATATCTCTAGAAACCAAGGCATCGTCAGGAATAGTGTTTTGATAAATATGAATTGTAATAGTATACTGGCCAAAACCATAGTCAACTAATACAACAAAAGAATCATCTCCGCTACTACCTAAATTAGGAGTATATGTGTATTCTCCCGTTTCACTATTGATAGTAACGTTGCCATTCAAGGGTTGAGATTGAATGGAATATTCAGGAATAGCCCCATTAGCAGCAGTTTTAATTTCACCACTATATAAGTAACCTTTTGTGATTTTTGCTGCCAAAACAGTGCCATCGTCATGAACGGAATATAAATGCACAGAATACGTAACTTCTACTGGCATATATCCATCATCAATTTCAACTATGAATGTATCCAGGCCGTATGAGCCATCCTTTGCAACATAGGAATAATTTCCAAATTCATCAATTGACACATTGCCTTTTGTTCCATTCTTTTTTATTGAGTATGCAAGTGTATCGCCGTCAATATCAATTGCGTTTACGTTTCCGTTATAAGTTCTGGTATTCTCTACATCGATTTTTATTGTCGTTTCATCGCTACAAGAGATATAGCTTTGAATATGAACGCTTACTGGATATTGAACCAATGAATACCCATCCGAAACAGCGATAACAAAATAATCAGCCCCTGCTTCTTCGGTATCAGAATAATATGTGTATGATCCACTATTATTATTTAATATAACTGAGCCTTTATCTGGATTTTTATAAATAGAATAGATTAATGGGTCGTTGTCATAATCAAAGCAAGGAGCATTTCCGGTAAAACTGCTTCCCATATCTAAATTAAAGGCGTTATCCCCACCGGTAAAACGAGGTTTATTGTTTATATAAAAATTAACTGGGTAATTTAAGCCAATACCATCGTAATCAATATTAATTAATGCAGCATCTGACCCTCTAGAGCTTTGATATGGAGTATATGTAAAATCACCAGTTTCATGATCAATCACCAAATCCCCTTTTGAAGCAGGGGTAATTATTTCATAACCTGTACCGCCATATAAACTAAACGAACCAACATTAGTTTCCCCAGCATTTGCTATTACACTAAACGATTTGTAATCTGTAAAATAACTAACCACTGAAGGCGTTCGTACTGTGTTAAAATTTCCATTACCAAGTTGTCCATAAGTATTGTCGCCCCAAGCATATAACTTTCCATCATTAGTTAATGCGGTAGCAAAATTTTTGCCAGCAGACACTTTACGTATATTTGATAATCCTGCGATTTGAACAGGGGAACTGGACACATCGATACTTTCGTTGATACCGAAAATATTTGAACCTGAATTTTTGCCAATAACGTAAGCCAACCCATTTGAATCAACAAAAAAAGCTGATGCGTTTGTAGATGCATTAACATCGCTTATTTTTTCTACAGATACGTCCACGATTTCTTTGTTTTCAAAATTAGAAAAGTCTAAATCTTTGAAAAACACCTTTCCGTATCGAGAAGATCCGCTAGTGCAATTAGATTTGTGGCTATATGTTAGTTTCCCGTTACTATCAACTAAGAAAAAATCATATACATATTGAGTCGTTGTGCCTCCGCTCATATAACTAGGTGTTGAATAAAAATAACTCGAGACATACAATCCATCTGCGCAAATTGTATTTGAACTAGATGTATTAACACTCTCAGGAGAGGAAAATCGATAACTATTTGTTGAATTGTCAACATAAGGCAAAGTAGAATCAGAAGTATACTTACTAGTTGAACCACTAGAATACCAAGTATAGAGGCCGTAACCAAAATAATAAGACTTCGCTTCGCCTTCTTTAATACCAGTCGAATAATCCAGACTGCAAAAAACAGATTTATATTTATCGGTTAATGATACTGCGGTAGGAATTGTAGTTTCCTTTTTTGCGGGGTTAATTGATTTGCCCCACCCATACAATATACCATTCTCATCAATTGCCGCGGAGCAATCATTTCCAGCACTTATCATTTTAAATTTCGTGCCGGGCATAATTTGCAATGGAACATTGGAATTCTCCTTATTTCCGTTTCCCAATTGACCATAATCATTTTTGCCCCAAGCGAACAAATTTCCTAAATTGTCCAAAGCAAGAACATGATTGCTTCCCGAAGAAATTTCAACTATTTGGCAACTTGATAATGTAGCATTCGATAATGCGCTAACTTTTCTTATCGCATTAGATTTGGTACTCAAATTACTAGAAAGAGCCACACAGGCAATTGTTATTGCAGAGCAAAATAATTTTTTAACCATGTTTATACCTCCAACAAAAAACTTGATAGAATAATACCCAGATCTTTTAGATGTAATAAACAATTACCCTCCGCTCGAAATATGATTTATTACGGGAGAGGCAAGGCAATACTATTCTTCAAATTATTTTACTAAATCAAATAATAAATTTCTATTCAAACTTAAATAACTGCTATTATTTCAGGTTTATTAGAAGCCCATTTCATCAAAGAAATCAGCATCTATGTCTTTAATTTCAATTTTTGTCCTTGTTTGTAAACCTACGCCGTATTCATACATAAGTTCGGTAAGTTTATCTCC
>JACKCX010000011.1 GCA_020633795.1 Erysipelotrichaceae bacterium
AAAGTTACAAAAGATTCTGAATCGGATGTCATCTATACAATGAAATGCGAGTACTGTGGATGTGAATTTGAATACCAATTAGAAGATCTAGGCTATCGTCCTTGGTATCCTCATGGTTTTGTCTATTGTCCTCATTGTGGACGACCATTGAGACACAAAGCCAACAAAAAACAATAAAAAGGTGATGAAGCGTCACCTTTTTTACATTGAATAAATAATTAACTGAATCAAACATAGTTTGGTCAAATTAATAAATAAAGACTCTTGATAATTATCTTTAAATGTTGCTACATTGATAATGGCGAAAGCCTTGTTACAAATTCTCCCCCCGCGTAAGCGAAAAATTAATCAAGTGAATTTGATTTGTATTTTCTTTATTCGGAGGTGAATTATATGCGAAAAAGAAATCGACATCTAGCCACTCTCATTTGTGGTTTTTTTGTGGCTATCCCATCTCTAATTGGTTGTGGAAATCAAAAAATACTTCCCACGTCGATTGAAGTGACGAGTGAAAATAATGTCACAACCATTGAAGTAAGCGAAACATTACAGTTATCAGCTTCAATTCTTCCTTTGGAAGCCACTGATAAAACAGTGACATGGTCAAGCGCTAATGATGATTTAGCGACAATTAGTGAAACAGGACTCGTGACAGCGGTGGCTGTGACAGAAAATGGCGTTATCCTTACTGCCACCTCAAACGCTGACACTACAATTAAAGGCGAGTTTACTCTTAATGTTGATCCACTCACTCCGAGTGCATTAACCGTCGCTAGCCCCGATGATCAAACAACCCTCGCCATTGATGAGACTTTACAACTCTCCGTTTCACCTTCACCAACTATTGCCAGCGCTAGTGTGACTTGGTCAAGTTCTGATAGTGAAATTATCTCGATTAGTGAAACAGGTTTAGTGACAGCTCTAGATTATACTTATGAAGGTGTGACTATCACAGCGGCTTCCGTTATCAATTCCGAAATCACTGGTAGCATTGTTCTATATGTCCACCCCGCTATCACAGAAATATCCGCTGTTCGCAATTTAGAAGTCAGTCAAGAAATTGTCGTAACTGGCATTGTTTCCGGCTTTGTCTATACAGGCCAATCAACTCCTTATATCACTGGTATGTATATCGCCGATGACACTGGTTGTATCTACATTTATGGAGAGAATCAAGCCAAGAGTGTTTCTTTATACAACGAAGTTATTGTGAAAGGAACAAAGAGCTATTACATTCCAGAAACTGATACCGGTAGTGCCGCGACCATGAATTATCAAGGTGAATTGCAATTAACTAACCCAGTTATTTTAAAGAATAATGGTGGGACAAACGCTATTCCTTCTAGCGCTATTACTGTCACAAATACTCTGGCGACAATTAATGATGTGCCGATTACAACCGACATCACTGGCAATCTCTATCAAATCACTGGTCGCATCCTTAAAGTTGAGGGAAGCGGCTATACCAATTATTATCTCCAAGATTTAAATCGCGTGGATAGTTTGCTCGTCTATACTCAATGCAATGGTAAAGATTTCTCTTATCTCGATGATTATGACGGCAAAGCCGTTTCTATCTTACTCAATGTCATTCTCGCTAAGCCAGGAGTCAATGCGTGGCGCATTTATCCCACGACAGTCGTGGAAGAAATCACTGTGACCGACGCACAAGAAGTCGCTTATGGTTTAGAGAGAGCCAAATTAGATATCAGTGATGAATTCGCCGAATCAGTTTCCATTACTTTTAATAAAAACGATTCAGCTTTAGCGGGCTTAACTAGAACCATCAGTTCGACTAATCCATATATTGCCATTACCGAAAATGAAAACGATTATACAATCGCTATTACCGTCGATGTGACGGGACAAGCTGACTTATTAATCACTGTTTCCTATAATGGTGTCGTAAACTCGACCACCAAGACAATTAATCTTGTCGGTAAACCAGAATACACCGCGATTAGTCTCCATGAAGCGCGAAGTCAAGAAGATGGGACGATGGTGACGATTGAAGCCGTTGTGGCTCGCCTTGTCTATAAGAGTGGAACTGACACCCCACTTGGAGCCTTTATCGCTGATGATACAGATTCATTCTTTATTTATAATAATGCCGACTACATGGAGAGTCTTTCCGAAGTGACAGAAGGCAACTTAATTGCTGTTAGTGGAACAGTCACTCATTATATCGCTGACGCTGCGAAAGCGACGGCTAATAATTATTCTGGTGATTTCCAAATCAAAGATATCACCCTTATCTACAATGATAATGGCACTCATACTATTCCGAGTGGAATTATCGCTTCGACCACCGTTCAAGCTATCACAGAGACCTTAGGCTCAACAAACTTAAGTGGAACAATATTTGAAGTCAGTGGTATTATCACCAAAACGAGTTCCTCTTTCTATTCCACTTATTATGTTAAGGACGCTACCCAAACTTATTCACTCAATGTCTATTCGCAGAAGAATGGAGCGGAATTTGGTTGGCTTGATGAATATGTTGGCACACAAGTGACAATGTATCTAGGCGTTCAAAATGCTAAGCTATCCTCGACGACAATGTCGTGGAGAGTATGCCCGGTTTCAATTTTATAGTATTGGATTTTTCCTCTTTATCAATAGCGTGCTCAAGAATCGTCTTAGCACGCTATTTTTTCTTTAAAATATTTGGAATAATCACAAAATATTATTAAATTAATAATTGTCTTTTCCATATCGTTATTCAAAATGCTAAAATGGAAAAGCGTGGATAGGTACTCATATTATGAAAAAAATAATTAAGAACAATTTCTTTACCGGCTTTTTGCTTTTAGGTCTCTCGATTTTAATCTTTAGCCTCGGCATTTGGAGCATCACTATTGATATTAATAGCAACCCTATTAATCTTTGGGAAATATCACAACTCGACACTTTCTCTCCTCAGCCATTTAATATTTTTGTTCTCTGCTTTGTTATCGCTCTTTTCGTCTCTCTTGTTTTTATTACCCTATCTCTTATTAGTTTATTTAAACGAAATAATGTTTTCTTCTTTATCACGATATTTTATCAATTAGCGGTGCAAGTGACATTTTTCGTCATGCAAGGTGTGACGCTTGAATTATCGAGCGGAGCCATTACTTTAGCGATTATTAATACTATTTTTGTGCTGGTTTCTTTTGCCCTTGCTATTTTAAGAAGAATTTTCGTCGCGAAAAAAGGCGAAGAAGCCAAGATCAGCGAAGGATCTAGCGAAGGACATCAAATTGTTCTTTCTTTTAAACACATAGGGAAATTACTCGCTATTGATCTCGCTCAACTCATCGCTTCTTTCTTGGTTCTCTTCATCCCTCTTTATTCGATCAAGAATTCGACCGATACTGTTCATCACATTCTCATCACTAGTGGATCGGGTAGCAGTATTAATTTGATTGATACAATCTTCTTTATTGTTTTCTTCCTCTTTGTTCTTGCGAGCGTGTTTTTCTTTATATATCTCATCTCTTTATATCTGAGCGATAAGCGATCATTCTTGATTAAATCACGACACTTCTCGATCTATAATCTCATCATTTCTATCCTCTTCTTCTTGAGTGGCTTTATCGTGGCGTTTATCTTCACTTTAAATGGAACTTCATCGTTTACTCTCTCCTATATTGTTTTGATTGTGATGGGCGTTCTCTATTTTATCTTTTCCATTATCAAAGGCCATCTCGATGGTATTGCGGGTATCACTCAAAAAGAAAAGAAACTCAAATTCTTTAAAGTTGAAACCCTTATCTATCTCTTGGTCATCACCGCGATTACCGCTAGTTCACTCTTTCTCAAAGTCGTTCAAGTGACAATTACTTATGGATCAGCTTCCACAACCGAAAAAGCTTTTACAGGTTATCAGTTGATTACTCAATACGCTTCCTTAAGCACTGGTTATCAATTTGTGGCTTTCTATCTTGTCGCCATGTTACTGGTGTCTGCCCTTTTGCTTTTATGGGCTCTCTGCTCCTACTTTACTAAATACCGTTATTTTAATCGCGTAGCGAAGATTGTGGCTTATCTTAATATCGCGATGGTTCTCGTCTTAGGAGTGATGGGCATTTACTTCAAATTTGTCATGGCTCTTAACATGGAGAATCTCATCTCCATTCTCGATTATTATGGCATTACTTATAATGACACAACGAATTATGAATTAAATTCTCAAATGATTTATGCCTTGCTGGCTGATGTCATTGTTATCGTGACGATGTTTGTCCGCAAAGCCTTTGATAAAGAGCCCTTTGCCCTCACAGGTTTTGATAGTTTGTTAAGTGGAGCAAACGCTCCCGTTGCTGAGGCAACAGAAGCCACTAATGGAGCGAGTGGAAATGAAGATTCTCATAATGATAGTAATCATAGTGAAGACTCTTCGATTGAAGAAGCTAATTTTGATCCCTGTCCTGCCTTCTCTGATCTCGATGCTAAAGGCGATTACTTTAAGAGTGAACTCGAACTTCGCGAGAAGGAAAAAGCTAGTAATGTCACTCTTCATAAATTAGTGAGTTTTGTGGTTGACTATGCCAAAAACAGTCGCCTTCATCTCTCTTATAGTCAAGAGGATATCGCCGCCTTCATCTCTGGCTTAGGAGCTTGTCGTCTCTCCATTCTTCAAGGAATGTCCGGCACTGGCAAAACCAGTTTACCGAAGATCTTTATGGAAGCCATTTATGGCAATTGTTTCATCGTTGAAGTGGAATCGTCTTGGAAAGATAAAAATGAACTTCTTGGATACTATAATGAGTTCTCTAATCTTTATACACCGAAGAAATTTACCATTGCTCTATATAAGGCAGCGATGAATCCCGATATTCCGACCTTTATTGTCCTTGACGAAATGAACTTATCGCGTATTGAATACTATTTCTCAGACTTCCTTTCTCTGATGGAAAACGAAGAAGAAAAACGCGAGATTAAATTACTTAATATTCACTTAGAAAAAACCGAAAAAGGCGCAAAAGTGCCATATTCTTTGCTAAAAGATGGTTATAGTTTACATATTCCATCTAATCTTTGGTTCATTGGAACGGCTAATCGTGATGAATCAACATTCGTTATTTCCGATAAAGTTTATGATCGTGCACACACGATGAATTTCAATAAACGAGCCCCCAAAGTTGTTGACTCCAGCACTCCGATTAAGAGACAATTTTATAGTTATGAAATGCTTGATAAATTGTTGCAAGAAGCGACTAGTAAAGGAACCTTTGATGCGGAGAAATCTTCGCTCATTCAAAAGGTTGAAAAACTCCTCCGCCCCTTCAATATTTCCTTTGGCAATCGTATCCTTAATCAAATCGAAGAATTCGTCGATATTTATCAAGCGTGTTTCCCCGACAAAGATGTTTTAAATGAAGCGATTGAAACCATTTTACTCAGCAAAGTCGTCAGTAAACTCGAAGTCAAAACGATCGATAATCGCGAAGAACTTATTAAAGATTTTGAGAGCTTAAAACTCTATCGATGCGCTGAATTTATTTCCACTTTGAATGAGGATTAATCATGACCTCAAAAAATGAATTACAACATCTCGATGAGTATCTTCATCTTCAGACGGTGTTAAATTCGATCAATGCTTTTACCGCTAGTCATCCGATTACTAATTACATTGAATTTGATTATTATATCGCCCATGATTTGACGCTTTTTTTCATTGAACCCAATATTGATTTTGGGGCGATTAGTGAGACTTTGAACCTCATTAAAAAAGCCCTTCCTTCTTTAAAGCGCATTTTTTCCAAACCGATTATCGCTCTTAAAGATATCCCTGAAGTTTCACCAGTCGAATTGGTGAGCAAGACCAATCAAGACACTCTTTTTCATCTCGCTAATCATTTTAATAATGTTGGCAATATTAAAAACGGGAAGATCAAACCTCGCAAATTATTGACGCAGATTTATGAAGATGATTACGCCTTATATGAAAATGTCGTTTTCTGCAATTTTGTCGATGAAGTCATCCGCTACTGCAAGAAGAACATTCGCTATCTAGAAAATCTTCTTTATGCCAGCGAGATTATGGATTTTAATCTCTTAGAAAGAGTTAATCATATCGACTATTATATGGCGTTAGGAAAACTTCATACTGGTTATATTCGCGATTATCATCGCTATTATGATTCAGCGCGACGCTTGTATAATGATTGCCTCTTCATTCTTAACACTATTACACCTCGCCTAAAAAAGCCGATTTACCGCTTAAATAAAAAGCGCAAACAAACTCATAAATTGCGAAAGACCAATATCTTTATCAATCAAAAAGACTACCGCCGTGTTTTCATCACTTATAAATATTTTATCACCAATAAGATTGTCTCTAATCCGAAAGAAGAGAAAGTAGATTTTATCAAATTGCAAAAGAACTATTTCTTATTTGTAAAGATGCTCTCTATCTTTTCTCTCGGCCACTTCAATTTTGAAGCGACACCCACAACCAAAATTAATCTCCATCGTTTGAATGCTGATTTCGCGTTTAAAAAGTGGAAAATCAATCTTCATTCCATTGAAGGAAAAGGTCTTTTAATCACTTTTAAAAAGGATATCGAATATCGCATGCTGGTCTATCCCACTCTTGATCTATCCATGCATATCGATGAAGGTTCTTTTAAAAAGGATTACCAATACAATGAGTTAGTGGTGGTGAGCCCGATTCAAATGGATGGGCAAAAAGAGAGACCCCTTTTTATCTCTATGGAGAATATCGATTCATTCCGTCGCCTTCAACAATTGTTGCTAAGAGGAATGATTTATTCTGATCAAGAGAGACATGATTGTCCATTCTGCTCTAAAGATCTCGTGTACGACGATAAGAAAAAAGCTTATGTCTGTCCAGATTGTCGCACGGAAATTTATAAGGATACTTGTTTAGAGACTGGAAAAACTTATTACTACACGAAAATATCTAACTTTAAGCCCTTTAATTTATTGCAGGCTTCAAATCTCAATTATGGTCAGTGGTTGAATGAAAGAAAATTAGAAGCCGCCTACTATTATCGTAATATTACTGAGATGAATGAGGAAGGAGAAATCGTCTGTCCTATCTGCCACGAAATCCATCATCACAATCATTAATAGACCACGACAAAAAAAGTCAGTTGTTCATTTCAAATTGGTTGATTATAGCGCTCCCCTTTTATATTAGAAAATAATGTTTTTAATGCTCATTTTCTTTGTCGCATTCGTCAAGTATTTTACAAACCGATGTTTGAAGAAATTGTATGAAATCTTCTTTTGGTATTCGTTCAAGAAGACAGCAAACATCATCTTTCTTTTGACAAGCGACATCTCTTCCAATCAAATAATCAACGCTGACTCCAAAGAATTCAGCTAGAATGATCAAATCTTTCACACTTGGATCGTGAATCTCATTTTCCCAGTTTAAGATCGTTTGACCAGAGTGTTGAACAATTTCCCCAATATCATCTTGGCTTAAATGTTTAGCTATTCTCAATTCTTTTAGTCTCATAACGTCTTCCTTTGATTTAATAATCAAATAAGTCTTGAAAGAAACATAGATAAATCAAGACAAGAATGATAATACTTTGTCAATCTCAAAATAAACTTGATAAAAATAAAGTAAAACTTTTGTAAGCACTATGCTTTTTACTGAAAAATTCTACCCTATCTCAGTAAAAAATGATAGTTTTAATGCAAATAAAATAAAATTAATTAAATGTTGATGCAATCTCAATTAATGAAAAACAAAAACCTTTTTATCAATGCGCGAATTTTTTTGGTTAAAAAATCTATTTATGTATAATAATAATATCAAGAGATGAAACTAAGTAAAAATTCAATTTTCTATCATGAGACAACGAGAATTATTTTAGAGTTTTTCATTATTTTGGCAGTTCTCGCTATGATGCTCGTTCTCGTCTTTTCCGCTCAACTTTTAGGTGATACTGACACTAGCGAAGAAGACGCTCAAATAATCTATGATCATCTCACTGAGGTATTAAGTGAAAAATCCTCAGTAACAGTCGATAATCTCGTCTCTCTTAGTTTTGATGAAGAGACAAGCCGCCTTTATGCCACCGCACAAGACGAAGATCAATTAATTGATTTTTCTTTATCGACATCCGCTGCTTCATTAATTGCCTATCTCCCTTCTCTTCTTGTGGAAGGATTTGAAAATGGTTCACAATTTGACTGTTCAATTCTGACGATTAACGCGGAAGCTTCGTTAATTCAATCTAGCGAGATAGTGAGCATCAATTATCAAGTTGCAACCTATGGTTTAGTCTCTCGCTTAAGTGGCACTTATCTATCAACAGATGGCGTTTATACTTCAATTTATCAACGCGATTACGATATCGAGACAAATACATGGGGTGATAATGGTGTTGTCTCTCGTTGTAGTTCGACTGATGACGCTACTTTATTTGCTCTTTATCAATTGATCGTTAATCGTTAATAATAGTGATGCTTTTTCTCTCTCGCCTCGGCTTGAAAATGAAACTGATATATATATCCTTTCTTGTTTCACGTCGAGATTTTTTATTATTTTTATTTGATATTGATAGTATAAGAAACTAAGATTATATATTTGGGCGCATATGACAAAGAAAAATGGTCTTTACATCTTTATCGAAATTGTGAAATGCCTTCTGATGGGAGCTCTCATCGGGGTAGTGATTTCCTTATACAAATTTGCGGTCAGTTGGGTGATTTCTTTAGCCTCTTCTTTACTAGAATCTAAAGATATTCTCAAGATGACCTTTTATATTATTTCACTTATTATCGTCATGTTTGTCTCTTACTTTTTAATTCGCTTTGATAGTGAGATTCAATGCGGTGGTTTACCACAACTGGAAATGAATATTCGCAGTAAAAATGGAACGATTAAGTGGTATAAATCTTTACCTCTCATGTTTGTCAATTCACTCTTTTCCTTTTTTGGCGGTTTGCCTTTAGGCAGTGAAGCTCCGAGCACCTTTATGGGTGGTGCAGTTGGCATTTTTGCTAATGATATCACCAATCATCATGAAGAAGATGACGATATTGGTTTAGGCATGGGCGTTGGTTTAGGGGTGGCTTTTATGGCTCCAATCAGCGGTATTTGTTATGGTTTCGAAGAAAGCCTCAATAAATTTTCATTCAAAGATTTGGGAAAAGTTATTTTGATGACAGTCAATGCTTTTTTTGTTTCCTATCTCATCAATCCTCATCAATTAATTACCATGAATATTGATGCGTCTTATAACTGGATGTACAGCTATTCCTTATTTCTCATTGTCATCTTTTCTTTACCTGTTGCTATTTTAATGATGAAATTAACCCCAAAGATTAAGATTTTCCTAAATCGTCATTCGCGAAATTTCATCATTAAATATCGCTTTTTCTTTTTATTTGCCATTCTCTCTCTTGTCTTTATTCTTTTTCCGTTACTCGGTGGAAGTGGTCGAGCTCTAATCTATCGTTTATTTGGTGATGATAAAATTTCTCTTTGGTGGCTCTTACTCGTCTTTTTACTCGTTCGTTTAATAACCTTTTTCTTAGGGGCAAATAGCACCGCGAGTGGTGGACTGATGTTTCCTACTTTAACTCTAGGAGCCTTAATTGGAGCCTTAATCAATTGCATTATGCGCACGACAGGAATGCCTGAAAGCCAAGAAAAATTAATAATTCTAATCTCCATGATGGCTCTTTTCGGCTTAGTGAATAAAACTCCTATTACAGGTTTCTTCTTAATCATGTCGATGGGTGGTTATGCTAATATTCTCCATTATGTTGGCCCAGCTCTTATCGCAATGACCTTTGTCTTCATCTTAACGCGCATTATTGATATTGATAATATTACTGATAGCCGTCGTAAACTTTTGCGCTATTCTGATCGCAATAAAGAAGTTATCAATAGCATTAATGATTGAGAATATTTGCCAAATGCTGAGATAATGTCTAGAAACATTTGTATTTAACAAATGCTTCATTTATAATTCATTTATCTAAAAAGAGTTAGTTATTACCCTATGATTAAAAAACCTTCACGTTTCATCTCTTTTCTCCGTTATGCCGGAGTGACAAAAGCGGAATTTAACAAAGTTAAAGCTCCGATTGCGGAAGAGAATCACAAAGTCTGGCGCATCGCTGTGGCGGCTCTAGAAATCATTTTTCTTTTAGCTTTTGTCATCACCGCCTCGAGCCCTGATTTGAAACAATATGTTCCTGGTTATATTATTCTCGTCGCTTATTTCATGGTGGTGACCATTCTTTTATTGACCGTTATCAAACCTCAATCCGCTCTTTTTAAACCTTTGATTTATCTCAATTCCATCGTCATGATTGGCATGCTTCTTTATCAAGGTTTCTTTACTTCTCCAGAAAGGAATATCGCGACTTACTGTGCGATTATTGTCGTCATTTCGATTCTCAGCATTGATCGTCCTTATCGCTTCTGCGCTTTGATTCTCGCTTCGACGATTGCTTTTGTTCTTTTGATTCTCTATGCTCCTTCATCTACTAACCAACCTTGGTATCCGGATTTATTTGTGGGCGTCATCTTTGGCATCATCAGTGTTTTTATTACTGTCTATATCAATCACATCCGCGTCAAAGACATCGTGATGCGCTACGCGGCTGAACAAGAGAGAGATATGGATTCCTTAACGGGTGTTAAAAATAAGAATGCCTATGACCGAATGGTGGAATCTTTAATGAACCGAGCTCGACGAGTTAATCTTGAATTTGCTCTTGTCGTTTTTGATATTAATGGTTTAAAACTCACGAATGATACTTATGGTCATGAAAGTGGCGATAAACTTCTCATTCGAGCGACGGCAATTATCAGCGATGCTTTTCCCAATTGTTATATCTATCGTATTGGTGGTGATGAATTTGCTACTTTTATCACGGGAAGCAATTATGAAAAAAGAAACGCTATCGTCGGTGAATTTCGAAAACAAATTGAAGAGATCAACGATCGAGCTATTACACTTAAAGAAGACACTTCTATCGCTTGTGGTGTCGCAGCTTTTGATCCCGATATTGATCGTGACTATGTCTCTTTATTTAGTCGCGCTGATGCTAGTATGTACGAGAATAAACGACTCGTGAAATCAAAAAATAAATTCTTAATTAGTTAATAAGATATTGACATTTAGCGACACAGATTTTTATTTTTTGATTAAAATGTGTCGTTAAAGCCAATTTATATCGATAAAAATTAATAGCCACAAAAGTCACAAAAAGCTCTATTTTCTTTGAACATTACAAAAAAATATTGTTTTTATTGTTAAACAAGTTATAAACTAATTTTGTCTAAGAGATAGACCGGAGGACATCCCATTCTCCCCCTATTGAATGACATATCCTATTGTCCATCTAGTATAAAAAGAATTATATTGGATGATTTTTCTCATTTTGAAAGGAATTCTTAAATATTATGAAAAAGTCAAAAATTTTAGCACCAGCTCTCGCCGTTTTATGTTTAAGCGTCGCCGCTAGTGTCACTGGAACCGTCGCTTGGTTCGCCTCAAACAACCTTCTCACAGCTGAAGGATTGTCAGTTTATGCCAATGTCCCATCATCTCTTGTTATTGCTCAGAATTTAGTTAATGCTCCTGATGGCCAAACCGATTTAGCTGATAGAGCAGTTGATCTTGATTTTAATTCAACTGCAACATACTTAAATCCATGTACATATGCTGATGGTCAATTAGAATATATTAGCGCTATTGAAAATGGACATATTGATAACGCAACAGGTTTGCCAGTTGCTGATGAAGGTGAAACCATGGGTGATATTACTTATAGTGCAGCTACTGAAGCTGGACATTATTTTAAGACATTTACTGCTTATATCGCATCTGCTGGTGCTGCAATTGAGTCACATTACCAAATTACAGCTAGTTTAACAAACTCTCGAGAAGTATCAGATACTTGGAAAGCCGCTTCAGTCGCGTTCTTTTTAACTCCAAATGGTGGCTCTCGCACTTATGCTGGTTCACTTAATCTTGCTGATTTTGATCCAGTTGCCAATGACTATGGAACTACTCCACAAGCGGACAAGGTTATTTATACTGTCGACGCATCGCACACAATTCCAACTTATTCACTTAATGTTGGCGTTAAAGTTGAAATGCTTGTTTACTTTGATGGTGCTTTATTAAAATCTGATGGTCAAGCTTTTGTTACTAGTCAAACTGGTAATTCAAACGAACTTGAAATGCTTGTAAAATTTGAAGGTGCGATCATTTAATAAATTAGTTTCTAATAATTTTGGAAAGCGCAATTAATTTGCGCTTTCTTTTTTTCTCCCTATTTTATTGGAAAAAGTAAGGAAATAAGGGATAATTTAAAAAAATAACGATTGCAGTTGTTAAAATAATTGTTATAGTATAACTAATGGATAAATCCTACGGAGATTTTGACATATGAATGCAAAAACAAAAAAGATACTTATCATCGCTGGAATAGTTTTAGATGTTGCTATTACTGTTTTCCTATTCGTGGTGAGCATTATTATGCTCGCTACAATGCCAGACAGCGCTGCATCTATTGATGCCAGTACGTTTATTGGCTATCTACAAGCTAATCCAACTGTTTACCTTTGGGCCTTTGTTATCCCGCTATTCTTGTTATTAGCCTTAAACATCACCGTTCTCGTTTGGTATGTTAAAAAAGTCGGTAACAAAAAGATCGGACTTAGCGATCTCAATGAAGAGCAAAAAGACGCTCTCAGAAAACAACTTCTCGAAGAGATGAATAAAGCCGCTCAGAAAGATGCAGAACAAGATAAGAAATAAGAGCTTATTTCCTCAAACGTTCCACTAAAAGATTAAAAGCCACAAAAAATGTGGCTTTTTTCATGGATTCCGTAGGAATAGGAAATATTGACAATTTAATAGGTCCTTGTTATTATTTATTCGTAAAAAGCAAAATTACAGTGATGTAGTGACGCAAAACTAAAGGGTCTTAAATAGTTACTATTAAGATTGCCAGTTGCCTTGTGGGATTGAAATAATCCTGCCATTGATTGGATAATAGGCAATGGCTTTTTTATTTCAGTTCCTTGGGATACATATCAATAAAATAAACTATTGATTGGAAACATTTTCTTGTGGATAAAGCAAAGACATCTTCCGTATATAACAAATACGTACGCAGACGTCGAAATAGGAAAATCGTGGCCTCGGTCGCTTGCATATGCGCGACGGGCGTGGCCGTGCTTGGAATCGTCGCCCTTCTCGCTGACGATGCTGGAGCGTACACTGTCTCTTTAAATCGTGGAACGGCTAGTCTCACGATGTCGGGGACGGAAGATTTTACCTCTGGCACCGCTTATATCGCTGTTAATGATATCCCTCCTTATCATGAATATACTTATTCCGCTTGGAATGAGGATGATGGAGACTTTACTCTCCTGGATAATGAGAATAGTCATACTCCGACTCCCGATGAAGAAGGGGGAGGCATCTCCTATTTCAAATATACGTTTTTTGTTAAAAATACCGGCGCTTCCTACGCCGAATTTTCTCTTTCACTCCATTTAGGAGTAGTGGGAATTTCGACTAACGGAGCTAAAGATCTCAACTCGGTTTTACGAGTGATGTTTTATTCCAACCGAGATTTAACGCAACACAATCGCGCTGTATACGCCTTACGAAGTAATAGCGACACCTATCAAGATGAATACGGCAATGAGCAATATTCACCTGAGCGTATCGCTGGTCCGAGTAGTGAGTATGCGACGCCCTTTCTTTCATCGAGTAAAGTCCTCACTTCTGAAGAAGTTGATTTTGCCCCTGACGAAGTGATTCGCTACACCTTTGTCTTCTGGATTGAAGGTGAAGATCCGGATTGTGTGAATGATCCTCCCACCAATGGTTTATCTCTTTCTGTCAACATTGGAGCTAAAGAACAAGCTGATCCAGAGATAGAGACCTAATGAATGGATAATACACTAAAGCAACGTTTAATTATTTTTGGTTTAACCACCGGACTAATCTTTACTCTCGCAGGTTCACTCTGCGGGACTTTTGCTTGGTATACGTACGGGTCACGTGCGCCCCTGTTTTATGATGGCACCTCGATCGGCAGTGGAGGTTCATTAGAAATCGGCATCGAGAGTTCGACATTGTTAGATGGATACGAATCATATGGTCTAGAAGAAGATACTTCCCTGTCGGGAAAGATCATCTATTGGTCGACGAATAGTTTCCCAGCCGCTTCACTTGCTTATGTGCTTCGGGCCAATAACTCGGCGACGAATGAACTGCGACCTGTGACCACTGGCAAGCATCAACTCGATGAAATAGCCACTCTCTATAATGGTCCTGTCTATCGCGTGACGGAAGATGATGATGAATATCTGAGCGTCGTTAATAACAACCGCTATGTCAATTTGCCACTTGTTTTCCGCTACAAGTCAACGTCAGCTAGCAATGTTTATTACGACAATTATGCTGTCTATCTTGAAGCGGCAACTCCTAATTCGTATACCGACATCAAAAAAGGTATTCGTCTCTTATTCGATGGAACAGACGAATCTAACAACGCGACTCAATATCTCATCAACCCTAATGAAAAAGGTCAAAGTTCATTAAATGTTGGTGGTCCGCTCGATCTCAATGGGGACGGTTATTACGATACCTATTCAGGGGGTGATTTCACCCAATACGAAGTGGCCTATGGCCAATTTGCTAATGATAATATCGTTCATAACTCAAACGCGGAAGCTTCCGATAGTTTAGTGGCCGATGAAGATTTAACTTCGTTTAATGCCAAGCATAAAGAGGGGACTAAAATTTTGGATATGGCATCCACAATTCCTGAGGAATGTGAATATTTAGGCACGGAACAATTCACTGATCATTCCGTCGTTCTCGCCTATCCCAAAGCTGATCAAAGTAATTATGCTTTTTTAAACGCTAAAATCTTTCTTGAAGGGTGGGATTTAAGTATTATTAATCCTAATGTGGGAGCCCTTTTCTCTCTCGATTTATCTTTTGAGGTCGTTTATGCCGGGACGTAAATTACCACTCCTTGGTTTAATTGTGATGTCCTGCTTACTCGTCTCATCTATCACGATGACCGTCGCTTGGTTTGTCGGTGCTTCTTATATGCAAATCAGTGGGTTTGATATTTCTTTAGAAGATCCAACACTCACTCTCTCGACGGATAATGTCCACTTTGAAAATTCGTTAACCAAGGCTAGTTTAACGGAAGTTGACAATTTTAAACCAGTCAGCAGCACTTTCTCTTCCCTGTGGATGAACGAACACGCTATCTCGCCAGTTTTCTATAATGAGTACGATTCAGTTAATGGTCAATTTATGAATAATCCGAGCGATACCAGCGAAGCAACATTTGGTTATTATTCTCAAGAACTGTATTTAAAATCATCACAAAATGTCTATGTGACTTTAGTCAAAGACAGTCAATTAAACGAAGATGAACAACCCTTGTTTGTCGCCGATACCGCGGCGAATGTCGAAAAAGCCAGCCGTCTATCTTCTTACGCTGAATTTGCCAATTATTCTCTCGAAGAGATCGCCCAGCGATTAGATCAAGTTATCTATTCACTAAGAGTTTCGATTCTCGTTCTCAATGATGATGGGGAAGAAGCCTTCCCAGACTATGCTTATTATATCGTCGATCCCTTTAAAACGGAGTCCACCTTATTAGGTGGTTTACTCGATAATGATTTGAATGGTCATTATGATAGTTTTAACGGCAAGGAAGTCGTCTATGGCGAAGTGAGTAACACTGATAACGCCATCTACGATTCCGCTTTAACTAATGATTCAACTCTCGATGGTGAGTTGACATGTTTCAATTCCGCTCACGAAGCGGGTGTCCAGCCCTTTAATTATGCTAGTTCTGTAGCTAATGGATTGGTCATTAAAGAAGAAAATTCCATCGCTCTTGAAGACATTGATAGCTTTACCGAAGGTGAAGGGATGAATATCCCTCTTAAGGCCAATGTCTCCAAGAGAATTGTTATCTCCATCTATCTTGAAGGATGGGATCATGACAATGTCAACTGCACAATGTTCGGCAGTTTCTTGGTCAATTTAAAATTTAAAGTTTCAAGGACTTGGATTTCCTAATGGGGGTATATTTATGAGTTCATATTTTGAGTATCTAGGGGCCTTTCTAAGTCGATTCTTCGCTCATATTTGGCGATTTTTGGTCATGACATTCATTGCCCCATGGGCGGAAGTTGATAATAACTTTGGTGAATATAACGATATCTTAGTGGCTCACTCCGCGAGCTTTGGCTTTTGGGGCTGGTTCATGTTTGTCCTCTTTGCTCTCCTCTTTCTTGGCGTGGTGGTCGGAATTATCTACGGCTTATATCTTTTGATTCGCCGCTACGTCAAATTTGCCAGAACCGAACTCGATAAAGATGACTTAAGACGACAAGTTGAAAGACTAAATATCGAACTTTATAATTCGGTGAAAGAGAAAGACAAAATCTTGGAATTACAGATGAAAGCTCTCGGTGGGAAAAATCTTCCGACGACCGACAAAGTGGAAGAGGAAGAAGTGCAGACCTTGGAAGAAGTGGCCAGCCGCTTCCCCAAACTCACTCATGTCGATGCTGAATACTACGGCAAAGATATGACGATTCCGGATGTCGACGGTTTAACTCTTGAACAACTATGTAAGAATTTCCGCAACTTCGCTGCTAGTCAATTAGGGCTTTATTATAAACTCAATGTTATCCGTCAATTATTCGCTGGTATCGGAGCCGCTAAGTTAGTTATTTTAGAGGGTATCTCTGGTACTGGTAAAACTTCGCTTCCTTACGCTCTTGGTAAGTTCTTAGCGCATGATGCCGAAATCTGCTCCGTGCAACCAAACTGGAAAGACCGTAGTGAACTTCTCGGTTACTATAACGAATTCACCAAGAAATTTAATGAATCTGAGTTCTTAAGAGCGCTCTATACCACCGTCTATCGCCGAGATCTTAATCTCATCGTTCTCGATGAAATGAACCTCGCGCGTGTCGAATACTATTTCGCCGAATTCCTCTCCGTCTTGGAAATGCCTAACCCTAATGAATGGAATGTTGAATTGATTGGTAGTTATGATCGTCACGACCCGAAGCTTCTCAAAGAAGGCAAACTAAAAGTTCCTCAAAATGTCATGTTCTTTGGTACCGCCAATAACGATGATAGTACCTTCACGATTTCCGATAAGGTCTATGACCGTGCTATTTCTTTGTTCTTCGATGATAAAGGCATCGCCTTTGATGCGGAGTTCCAAAACTCAATGGTTATTCCCTATAGCCAAATCGCTAAATTATATGATGATGCTCTTTTAAAATATCCGGTCACGGATGATACTCTCCAGAAGTTTGAACAACTCGATAACTTCGTCATTAAGAAATTCCGTCTCGCCTTTGGTAACCGTATCTTAAAACAATTGAAGAAATTCGTTCCGATCTACGTCTCGTGTGGGGGAACGGAACTCGATGGTTTTGATTTCATCTTTACCAACAAGATTTTAAAGAAATTTGAATCCTTAAACATCGCTTTCTTAAAGAATGAGTTAAAAGAATTAAATGTCATGTTGGATAAATTATTTGGAAAGGATGCTTTCCCGATGGCTCACAACTATATTGAGGGTCTCATCCGGATGAACTCATAATCTTATGCCAAAGATCTATTCAAAATATCAGAAATTACAACGTAAATTTGTCAACCGCACCAAATCCATTTTTGATGAAAAAAATGGGCGAGATATTCTCGACACCATTAGCCGTGGCAAAAATTCTTATTTAAGAATGGACCGTTACGAATCATCATTTATGGATTTGTCATGGATTAAAGAAGTCGAAGATTGTATTCCTGAACTAGAACAGATTGTGAATAATCCGCGGCGTGTTATTGCGACGACCAGCGATGTTGTCGCGGTCGAAAAAGCTCGAAAAACAACGAATGAATCAGTTATTCACTTGGCTAGTCATACCCAGTTTGTCAAAGAAGTGAAAGATGATGGCGAAGTAATCCCGAGTAAAATTCTCAACATTTCCAATGAGGATTATTTCATCATTTATGAAAACAAATTTATCGCTACTTTAATTCGTCATTTGTTATCCTTTGTCGAAAAGCGTTATCAATACATCGTCAACTTCGCTCCGTTAAAAGATGCCGAAGTTCTCTATATGAAGAGCAACTCCATCATTGATGGTTGTGAAGCAGAGATAGAGACGAAGATCAGATTTACTAAGCCACCTTCTGATGAC
>JACKCX010000012.1 GCA_020633795.1 Erysipelotrichaceae bacterium
TCTAATGAAAGTTTATCTTCATGAGGATAAGCAAAGGAGAAATCTTTGAATGTCACTTCACCTTTCACATCTTGTAAAACATAAGCGTCCTGAGGATTTTGAATATCTTCCGGTTGCTCTAAGAAATTAGTGATACGTTTAAAGGAGGCTTTCGCTCGTGAACGCATGCTCACCACTTGACCAAGGGCGATGAGAGGCCAGATTAGAATATCGAAATAGCCGATGAATTCAACGAATTGTCCCGTAGTCTTTAAAGCGACCGTCGAACCGAATAACTGAAGAGTTTCACCTGTGACCGATATATAGACAAACCATCCTCCGAAGCAGAGGATTAAAGTCAAGATAACCATGATGATTAACTCTAAGATAACATCAAATGCCATATAGAGTTTTCCAAAGGAAATATTGACATCGCGATTCTTTTTAGCCACTTTTGAGAAGGCTAATAATTGTTGGTTTTCTTTGACGAAAGCTTTGATGACGCGGATGCCAGTAAAACTCTCTTGTGAATAATCATAAAGTTCATCAAAGGCTTTTTGTCGTTGAGTCCATTTGGCGCCGACCATCTTTTCGACAATCGCCCCCCAGAAAATGATTAGCACCATGGGGATCAAACCGATTAAAGTTAATTGCCAACAGGAGATAAACATGAAGATAAGGGCGAAGACAGAAAGGAAAATGGCGTCGATAAGCATGATTGTACCCCAGCCGAGGAATTCTTCGATTGTTTCTAGATCCGAAGTAAACCACGCCATAACCGTTCCCACTGAATTATCGTGATAATAAGAAATAGATAATCTCTCACCTTTTAAAAACATTTCATGTCGAACGGCAGCTTCGATTTTTTGTGAAGCCATAAAAATGGTAAATCGCCAGACGATACGACCGACAAACATGCCGAGAGCAATCGCCAAGATCCAATAACAACAAGTTAAGATATATTGTTTATTTTCGGCACTTAATGTTCCAAGATTTAGGGTATCGACAATATAGCCAATTTGACTTGGAATGAAAACTTGAATTAAATCCACGCCAATAAGCGTGAGTATACCAATAATGTATAGCCACGCATATCGACGATAATACTTTGTTAAATACTTGTTCCAGAGCATAAAAATGAATGTTAATTAATTAACATCTAAGGTATTCTAACACTAAACATTTAATAAACCATATAAAAAAAACCGATTGCCGGTTTTCTTGATAAATTATTAATTATTCGATTAGTCAGAAGAAACTTCTGTCAGGGTATAAACAACGATTTTAGTTAAGATAGCTCTCTGTCCATAAACATCTAAAAGTAGATGATCAGCCGCTTCCGCTAATTGATAGGAACATTTTGTTTCTTCGATGGTTGCAATTGAAGAAAAATCAGTATCCAAGCGAACATATTTTGAATCGTTAACTGATATAGCTACAGGGGTATCAATGGAATCTACTGTCCCACTCTCACTATAAATAGTGGCGCTTCGTGGTTGAGCATAAACCTCCACCATTGAAACACTAAAAGACGCATTGAAGCTAATATCCAAAACACCATCAAGCGAAGAGTTCAAATGTCCGACTTTTAATCCTCCGACTCCTTCGGCGACATAATTGGCGGTCGTAACAGTGCTAAACACTCCATCAGGATCGCTCATCAAAGCCAGAATTTCACTGCCGTTTTCGGTAGCGATATCCGCTCCTTGTTCAGTCGCATCAGAAGAGATTGTAATTGTGTGAGCGGTATAATCATCAGTGACTAATGTATCACCGTATCCTTCGTAATATTCAATCGTCTCGTCTTCAATCGTCTCATCATCGCTAAGGCCTTCATCGTGTTCGTCCTTCGAAAAATCGATATTGCAACTAGTCAATAAAAAGAGGAGGGAAACGAGAGAAACAAAATAAATTTTTTTCGACATATAAATATTATACCAAATCTCTATCTATATATTATAGCTTTCCGCGATTTTTGAAATCAAAAATTCAATATTTTTATTCCCGCGATATTGATTGATGCGTAAATTACCTGTCATATCAACAAATTGATATTTGCTTAAGCTGTCGCGAGAAATATTAAAACCTGTCAATCGGACATTTTGTCCAATTTGAGTGATAAGGTGGCGACCATCACGAGAGAAAAAGAGGGATGAAACACTAATTCTCTTTAAAGAGAAAAGAGGTGATGACCAGCCTTCGCCAAAAGGAGCAAAAGTTTGGATGAGATGATAATTGTCTTCATTTATTTCCGTGAGGCGTAAATCAATCACTTGTCGGATAACAGGTTGAAGAGGAGTGGAACGAACAAATTTTAAAAAGTCTTGGCGGAAAGAGGGATAGTCAGAAGCCTTTAATGTACAACCACCTGCTAAAGCATGACCGCCAAAAGAAAGGAGATAGTTTTGTAATGTCTTAAATGTTTCAACGACATTAAAGCCTTCCGGAGCACGACAACTTCCTTTTAAAATATCGCCACTTTTATCGTAAGTTAGAACAAGAGTGGGCTTTTGATATTTGGAACATAATTGATTAGCGATGAGACCTAGAAGACCTTCCTTAGCTTCGCTGATAAAAATGATAGCTTCTTCATTGACAACAGAGAGACTCTCCAAAGATTCACTCGCCGTTTTGGAAGCTATTTTTCTCTCTTCATTCACATTAAAAATCCATGAGGAGTAGTTTAAGAGATTATCGTTTTTCTCATCGGTGAAATAGGAGACTAAATGATTGATATCAGGGCCATCGATCAAACGGCCAATCGCATTGATTTTCGGGGCTATCTTGAGACCAATTGTCACTTCGTTGAACGGTTCTTCTTCTTTTAAAACATCGAGAGCGGGAAATTCGCCATTTCGATATTGAGAGATGACTAAGCGCAATAAATTACGATTATAATCCAAAAGAGGCATGATATCAGAAATTAGTGAAATAGCCGCCAAAGTTGCTAAATACTTATCATAACGACCAAGAAAAGCGATAGAGAACATAAAAGCGGTAAACGCTCCACTGGACGGAACATTACCAAAATGAGAAAGGATCGGATGAATTATAAAATCAGCATTTGGTAAATTATCCTGAGCCTGATGATGATCGATAATCAAGACATGAACTCCGTTTTTCTTCAATAATTCAATTGGCTCAAAAGCGGTGATTCCATTGTCGACAGTAATGAGTAATTTAGTGCCATTTTCAATAGCTTCTTGAGCTTTTTTGAGGGTTAATCCATATCCATCTTCATACCGGTTGGGTAAATAAGAGGTAACTTCATAGTTTTGATATTGAAACATCTTCACTAAAATTGAAGTTCCCATCACTCCATCAGCGTCATAATCACCATAGATAAATATCTTGCCGTTTTCTTTCATAACGGCTCGAATTAAAGCCAGCGCTTCATCGATGTGATCAAATCGATGTCCGAGAGCAAAATTATCCTCAGTGACAGGCGCAGTGAGCTGATGATATTGATCTTCACTGATGTGATAGTAATTTAATAATTTTTGAAATAAATTGTCATTCATAGTAATAAAAGGCTACCGAGATGGTAGCCATTAATTTTAATCGTTAATACCAATAAAGATGGCTTCCTCAGGCTCAGCTGATTTGTTCTGATGAGGTTTAACCGCTTTCTTGTTTTTACGTGGTTTTCTCTCGATGTGGAGAGGCTTAAATAATTTATAGAAGAAAGAGGCGATAGGAGCGAAGAGGACAGTCACAACCCAGGTTGAGAAAATAACTCCAATAAAGAGAAGCGCAAAGACCCATGTCGCTTCTTTTGGACCAAAGCCGAAGAATCCGAGCGCAATCCAACCGATGAAGATAGCAACAGCGCTGAGGCAAGTAAAGGCTAAGGATGTGCCTCTAATCGCTAAGGCGCGGCGATTTTCAATGGAGTTATCATGCATTTTATCTTCGAGAATCAATTCTCTTTCGCGATTCATAATCAAAACGGAGATCATCATCGCAAACATCGCAACGACGGGAACCGAAGCTAAAACAAGAGAAGAAACAGCGAGACGTGTAATCGAGAAAATACCGATAATCACACCGCTGACTGCGGTTGTTACAACAAGGGAAGCTAGACCGCGTGATAAGCGATAGCGAAGCATAAAGTATAAGCCAAGGACAGCAATGGAGACGCCGACGGCGAGACCAACAGCGCTGAAATCAATATAAGATGTTTCATATCCTTGAATGGATTTTAAGCTAATCGTTGTTTTTGTCGTGTCAAAGTCAAGAGCGGAAACGGCATTCGCTAAATTATCATTCAATGATTGACCGTCAGCGATTTGAACAATTGTTCCATCATCATATAAACCGAGAGTATCGGTTGATAAGGTGAGATCTAAACGAGCGACATAGTAGTAATGCGTAATGGTTTGTTCATCGACAACTTCCGAAGTGGAATCTGGAATATATAAATCGGAGAGATGACTATCAGCTGTTTGATCGCCATTTCCATCAGTGACATATAAAGGTGTGGATGAAACGGTATATCCACCATTTCCATCTGCTTCATATAAATAGACATGAGAGAGAATTTCATAAATGGTGTTCTCATCGAAAGCTGATGTTTCAGTCGAGCTATCCGTTTTTGTTTCAAAATAAATTTCGGAAGAAGGAGAAACACGGCTATTCACAAAAGCGTTGTTATCATTAAGAGCCGCAAAAGTGATGGAACCGCCAAGAGAAACAACAAATAATACCGCGGTGATAATTCCTGCTAATTTGTGTCGCTTTGTTAAATCTTTTTCAGCATAAGCTCCAAAATAATCTTGTTTTTCCTCTTTGATAAGATCAGGAACACGATCGCTATTGATGCCGAACATTTCATAGTTTCCAGTGAGGTTGGAGGCATTGGTGGCAAGCCACATCATGCCTTTTAAGCCGAGAGTATTTAGTAAGAGTGAAACTAATCCGCCGATGACAGTAATGGCGCCAAAAGCTCGGAACATCGCTCCACCAAAAACATAAGCAAAGACACCAAAGACAATTAAAACGATGTTGACATCAATAATAGGGAGAAGCGAACGCTTTGAAGCTTCAGTATTGGCTTTTTTCAAACTGCGTCCACGATAGGATTCGCTTTTTAGTTTCGCCATATATATCGCGCCGCTGATTAAGGAAGCTACAGCTACCGCGATGACTCCTAAAAGTCCAACGATACTAAATTCAGCCGAGAACCATATTGTCGTCAATAGTCCCAGATAGGCTGAAGAAATTGTGATGGCGCTAATAGCGACAGCGCCAAGACGATAGAAAATAACAAGGATAAGCGCCAAGAAAACGATGACGCAAATTGTCGCGGAAAGTGTTGATGTAACAGCGAGTCGATCATAGTTAATTAATGGTTCTAATGAAGCATCAATTCTTTCATCAAACATGAATTGAACTTTGTAGTTTAGTTCACCAGCATTGATTAAATTAATGAAGAAACGAGCGTTGTTATAGGCTACTTTCTTTTCATCGACGGAAGCTGAACCGTCATTGTTAGTATCAAGATTGATCAAACTGTAGAGACGATTAGCTGCATCGTCATCATAATATTGTGTGTCGGCGTCAGAAGAAACTTCAAATTTCATCAAAAGGCGACTGTTATATTCATTCGAAGAGTCAGTGGCCGCTTCAAAAGTGCACTTTCCTTCTTCGTAATCATACCAAAGGTAGAGATAGTATTTGTATGTTGACTCTTCACTATCGCTGCTGGAAGATTCTTCAGCATAGGTGCGATCTTCTTCTTCCATATCATCTCGAGCAATTTGCAAGAGTTCATCGACTGGGGTGGTATTAACAGGGAGTAAGATGGCTGGATAACCATTATAGGTATCGATGGAAGCTTTTTTGCTATTGAGGAGGAACTCATCAGCGGTTAAAGCCTCATCACCATAGGTCAAGCCAAGGTTTCCGTTAAAAGTTAAATAGGTTGAAATATTATTGTAATCGGAAGTTGTTTTCTCAGAGAGGCGAACCTTTACAGTGTCGTATCCCACGGTGTAAACTTCGTAAGATGTGACCTTTGCGGTATCCAATCTTTCCTTCATTGTTTCTGCGATATCGTCAACGGCAGTGCTGTCTTCAAATTCAATTTCTTCGTCATCTTTATCCGAAACGCGGAAAGTGATTTCCTTTCCATTATCAAATTGATTATTTGAATTTACTTTAGTGATTTCTCCAACAAATGTTGTTCCCACTAATACTAGGGCGGTAAAAGCCAATACAATATAGGCCCAAATTCTGCGCATAATATTTCCTCCTGTGTGATAGCCAAGCGCTCACGCGTCTATGTAATAACATACAACAACCACGCGTCGTATGCAATAATTATTTGCGCGCATAATGCTACGCGCAATAGAGCTTTCTTCGGTTTACCGAAGCTCCATTAAAACAAGCCTTCTTGATGTTTAATTTTAAGGTGCTCATAAGCCTTTTTATTGGCAATGCGGCCTCGCGGTGTTCGTTCAATCATGCCGATTTGCAAAAGATATGGCTCATAAACATCTTCCAAATTAGGGATTTCTTCTCCGATCGCGTTGGCTAAAGTTTCAAGTCCCACGGGACCACCATTAAAGCGATGAATGAGAGTTTCTAAATAGCGAACATCGACATCATCAAGACCGATTTCATCAACTTTTAAAGCTTTCAAAGCCACTAAGGCATCATCAAGTGTAATATCATCTTTTCCTTCGAAATTAGCAAAATCTCTCACGCGCTTAAAAAGGCGGTTAGCAATACGTGGTGTCCCACGACTTCTCTTACTGATTTCTTTGGCGGCATCAAGAGATATGTTAGTTTTAAACACACGAGCTGTGCGACGAACAATCTGCTCAATTTCCTCTTCGTCATAATAATTTAATTTCTCAGTGATGCCAAAGCGAGCACGAAGCGGAGCACTCAAATTACCAGCGCGCGTCGTCGCTCCAATCAAAGTAAAAGGTGGCAGATCCATCGTTAATGAACGCGAACCATTTTCACGGTTAATCACCACAGAAAATTTAAAATCTTCCATCGCGGTAAAAAGAGACTCTTCAATAATGCGAGGTAAGCGATGAATTTCATCGATAAAAAGAATATCACCTGGTTTTAAGTCTGATAAAATCGCTGCTAAATCACCTGTCTTTTCGAGACTCGGTCCTGTTGTGACATGAATATCAGCATGCATTTCATGAGCGATGACATAGGCCAAAGTTGTCTTTCCTAAACCCGGAGGACCATAAAATAAAAGATGGTCGAGAGGTTCGTCACGGTGAAGAGCAGCGCCAATAAAAACATGAAGATTTTTCTTTAAGTCCTTTTGTCCTACATATTCTTTGAGAGTTTGAGGGCGCAAAGAAATTTCTTCTTGGCGATCGATTTCATGAGGTAAAGCATCTACTAATCTTGGCATAGTTTTCTCTATTTCTTTTTCAATTCATTGAGTTTGTTTAAAGCTAGTTTTAAAACATCTTCACAGCAGGCATCAGGTTCGTTAATCGTCGCTAAGACACGATCGATAGCAGCGCCTTTAAAGCCCATCGATTTTAAAGCATCATAAACATCTTCGTAAACTTCAGGATTGCCCTTTTCACCACCAGTTAAAACACCTTTTAAATCAAGGATGATTTGGGCAGCAGCTTTCGCTCCAATACCAGGGAGTTTCTTTAAATATGCGACATTATTACTGGCGATAGCAGTGACCATTTGTTGAGGAGTGGTCGCTCTTAATGCATTAATTGCTGTTCGTGGTCCGAGACCTTTAACTTTGATGAGAGAAAGAAAAACAGATTTCTCTTCAAGAGTGGCGAAACCGACGAGATATTGCTCGTCTTCACGAACGACATTATAAGTATAAAGAAAAACATCTTTTCCCATTTCATATTCATCGATGTGAGAAACTAAAATTTGATAGCCGACATCATGAACATCGACAATGACAGTATCGCCATCAATATGAGCGACTTTTCCCTTTAAAAAGTAAATCATTTTTTCTCCTTTCAATGAGCGTAAATGCTAATAAACAAAATAATGATGATCAGAGAGAGTAAGGCAGTTAATAAACCAGCTAAAACAGCGATGACAATTTCTTTATCTTTCATAATTAATCACGTCTAAATTCCATCGGTGTTGGGATTGCTTCTCGCTTATGACGGCTGAGAGAATGAAGCTCTTCAATTCGTTTTTTGGTTTTGTTTGAGATCTCTTTGCCGAGAAGATAATCATCAAGTTCATCATAAGTGATTCCCATTTCTTTTTCATCAGTTTGTCCTTGAAAAAGACCAGCGCTCGGGACTTTATTGATTAGCGAAAGAGGAACTCCTAATAATTGAGCAGCTTCTTTCACCTCTTTTTTGTTGAGATAGACAATTGGCAAGACATCAGCGGCACCATCACCATATTTAGTGAAATAGCCCGTATATCTCTCATCCAAATTGTCGGTGCCAAGCACCAAACCTTGATACGTTTGAGCATAGGCATAAAGAATTGTCATACGAATGCGCACTTTGAGATTTGATTGAGCCTCTTGACTCAAAATAATGTCTTGCTCTTCAAATCTTTTAACAGTGGAATGAAAACTCTCTGAACCATCAATAATGAGATATTTAATCTTAAACTTTCTCACTAATAGCAAAGCGTCTCGTAAATCGCGAGGATCAGATTCAATGGGAATCATGAGACACATCAATTTGTCTTTTCCCACCGCTTCTTTTGTTAAAGCAGCGACAAGGGAAGAGTCAATTCCACCTGAAAGACCAAGAACATAGGTTTTTTGATGGCTTTCTTGCAAAATCTTTTGTAAGAATGTCTTTATTTCCAATAAATACTCGCTTAGTTTCATAAGATTATCTTAAGTATTCAAAGGAGAAATCATCTAGTAAAACAGTATCTCCGTCCGTCGCTCCTCGAGCCTCGAGAGCATCATCAATTTTAAGTTTTCTTAATCTCATCATCAGCAGCATCATGCCTTCATCCGTCGAAATGTTTGTCATCCGATAAAATCTAATAATCTTATCTCCATCAATTCTCCACGTGTGAGCATCGAGACGATGAATAACAAATTCTTGCTCATCGGGAAGTTCATAAAGCTTATAATCCAACTGTTTTTCTTCTTCGTCATAAAGAGGAAAGGCAGGGGTTTTTTCCATTAAATCATAACATTGATAAACGAGTTTATCGATTCCTTCATCGGTCAAGGCTGAGATGGGCAAAATAGGAATATCAACTTGCTTTTCAAACTCATGAAGACGCATAGCGGCGCCTTCTTCATCCATCTTGGAAGCCACTAAGATGACTGGTCGTTTTTCTAAACCAAAACCATAACTTTTTAATTCGTTATTAATGACGAGATAATCATGATAAGGATCGCGTCCTGAATTGCCCATATCAATCATATGAACGATGACGCGGCATCTTTCAATATGACGTAAGAAACGCAATCCTAGACCTTTCCCTTGATGAGCCCCTTCAATTAAACCCGGAAGGTCAGCCATCACAAAACTATGACCATCTTTCGTCGTCACGACGCCAAGGTTTGGAACAATCGTGGTAAATGGATAATCAGCGATTTCGGGTCGAGCGCTTGAAACAACGCTCAATAATGTTGATTTGCCAACACTTGGATAACCAACAAGACCGACATCAGCTAATAGTTTTAATTCTAAAATGAGGCGTTTAATTTCGCCTGGTTCACCATTTTCAGCAATCTTTGGGGTTCGATTAGTAGCGCTTTTAAAACATGTATTACCTCGGCCACCACGTCCGCCTTTGACAACGCAAATCATTTTTCCGTCTTCCGCTAAATCGCCGAGAACGCGATGATCGCTTTCTTCAAAAACAACCGTTCCAACCGGAACATCGACGATAATATCTTCACTGGCTCGACCATATTGATTTTTAATGCCACCTTTTTCGCCATCACGACCAATAAAGGTTTTGCTGTGACGGAAATTAAAAAGGGTGTTGATATGGCTGTTGGCTCGTAGGAAAATGCTAGCCCCACGACCGCCATTTCCTCCAGCTGGTCCACCATTTGGCATGTATTTTTCATGTAAAAAGGCAATGGCGCCATCGCCACCTTTTCCGCTTCTTACTTCAATAACTGCTCGATCAATGAACATTAGATATACTCCTCTTGTATTATACAAGCCCGCAAATAAAAAGACCACAATTAAGTGGTCTTATTTGCATGATTTTTGCTCGTTATTCGCTGACGATAATTTTAACGGCTTTACGATCTTTCCCGACGCGATAATACTTGGCAACACCATTCGCCGTAGCAAAAATGGTATCATCTTTTCCAATTTGAGTATTCTCTCCGGGATAGATTTTCGTTCCTCTTTGACGATAGATAATGGAGCCAGCATGACACCATTGTCCATCTGCCACTTTAGCGCCTAAACGACGACCAGCAGAGTCACGACCGTTTTTTGTTGAACCAACGCCTTTTTTCGAAGCGAAGAGTTGAAGATTTAATTTAAACATCATAACTATGACACACCTTTCTAAAGATTTTTGATTTCGATAAATTCTTGATGGTGATCAGCGATAGTCTCTAAACTAACGATAATCGTTTCCACCACGATTTCATCATGACGAGAAAGAGGTTCAGTCGCTTCTAATGAAGCATAACCTTCTCGTAAAGTGAGATGGTTCTTTGTTAAATCTTGAATAGCGTTGAATCCACCTGTTACAACGGCTGAAACAGCCGCGCAGATGAGATCTTGGCCATGAGGAGCGCTGTTAGCGTGTCCTTTGACTTCAAGAAATTTAACCTGATTCTCTTCTTTTTTGATTAAGACTTTAATCATTTTAGTTGTTGATTGCTTCGACGATCAAGCAAGTATATGGTTGACGATGACCGATAGTCTTATGATAGTTAACCTTTGACTTGTACTTGAAAACGCGAATTTTCTTTGATAAGCCTTGTTTTTCAACTTTGGCGGTCACAGAAGCACCTTCCACATAGGGAGTGCCAACTTTGACTGATTTGTTGCTAACGAGTAATACTTTGTCGAAAGTCACAACGGAATTAACTTCAGCTTCTAATTTCTCAACGAAAATTTTTGAGCCGACTTCAACGCGGATTTGCTTACCACCAGTTTCAATAATTGCGTACATAATGTCCCTCCTTTTAAATCACTAATGACTCGCTATTAAGGTATCTTAATAGATTTTATGACCTTTTCTATGCGGTTGTAGCTTGTGAGGCGACAACGTTAGTAATATAACATATGTTATAAAGAGGTGTCAATTTCATTTTGTCGCAATTTCCTGACTAATTTGAGAAAGAAGTTTATCTTTTTGAAAAGAATAACCATCTGTTTCGCCAATAATTAAATGGTCGATTAACCTCAAACCGATTTTTTTTGCCTCTTGTAAAATGCAAGTCGTAAAAATGATATCTTGCTGTGATGGTTCAACAGCGTCATTTGGATGATTGTGAACAAGATAAAAGGATGAGCCTTTATTAATAAGCAATAGACGCAAAATATCACGAATCGAACAGGAGACATTATTCTCGCTACCAATCGAAAGAATTTGCTCAAAGATGATGTTTTTTCGATGATTTAAAATGATAATAGCAATCTTTTCTTGTGTCAGCCCTCTTAAAAGAGGAGCGTACTTCTGATAGATAAAAAGTTCGTCCACGATGGGAACATTTCTTTCTAAGGCCGAAACTTGATATCTCTTGCCCAGTTCAAAAGCGGCGACAAGTTTAATCGCTGAGGTATTGCTCAATCCTAGATATTTCGTAAAATCCTGATAAGGGGTATGAAAGGTGTTAAACAGACCCTTCTTATCAAGGATAATATTATGGGCGATATCAATCGCGGAATGACCACTCGTTCCGCTGCCGATAATCAGCGCTAATAATTCGATGTCTGAAAGATGAGAAATGCCAAAGCGAAGAGCTTTTTCACGTGGGCGTTCAAGAAGCGGTAAATCTTTAATTTGTGTCAAGATTAACTCCACGTGAATTTCCAACCACCTGGAATGGCGGCACTCCCTTTGCTCGATACAAAGAGTCGATAGACCACCACAGCCATTACAGCGATTGCAATAATTGCCATCACCGTCGTCAAAGTAATAGCTTCTCCGATGAAATGATTTTCCATTTGAGCTGGCGTCAGTTCAATGTAATTCATATAAAAACCTCCTAATAATCTAGGAGGCTTTAAGCAAGAAATTTTAAGAAACTAAATCAATTTTTCTTTTTTCTCGATTAGCGATTGGAGATTTTCTTTATGCTTGGCTAATTTACTTTGTTCATTGTCGATTTTTTCTTGAGGAGCCTTAGCGAGAAAATTTGGATTAGTGAGCATTTTTTCACCGCGTGTTATTTCGGCTTTCTCATTTTCGATTTCTTGTTCGATGCGAAGGAGCAGAGACTCTTTCCCTGCCTCATTGTCGATGAGCATGTCACCATGATCGTAGATTTTTAATTCACCGCGTTGATTGAGAATTTCTTCGCCGATGAAAGTGATATCACTAAAAGTGAAGCGTTTGAGATAAGTTTCAAATTCTCCAAAAACAGTCATCTTTAAATTGATATATAGATTTAGTTTGGCATTAGGAGCTAAGTGATTCTCAATTTTGTAATTGCGGACATCACGAATCATCATAAAGAGAAGATCAACTTCACTATTAACCTTTTCATCTTTAATTTGTTCATTGACTTGAGGATAAGTTTCTAACATTACCGAGGCTTGATGCTCAGGCAAAGAGAGATATAATTCTTCAGCGATGAAAGGAGTATAGGGATAGATGAGAAGAATAATATCTTTTAAACAGTGATATAAGACTTGATAAGTAATTTTTTTCGCTTTTTCATCTGAAGAGGAAAGCGTCACCTTGCTCATCTCTAGATATTGAGAGCAGAAATCATCGTAGACAAAGTTATAGAGATGCGTGCTCGCGGCATTAAAATCATATTTATCCATGTTGATAATCAACTTGCTGATTGTCTCCTCTAAGCGATTGATAATCCATTGATCAAGAGGCGAAAAAGATTTTTGATTCAAATCTTCAGATTTAAAATCTTCTGGTAAAACACTGAGGACATAGCGAGCTGAATTCCAAATTTTATTGAGATAATTAGAAGCCGAGATAACCTTTTCTTCCATATAGCGCATATCTTGTCCAGGCGTGCTATTGGTCGTTAAGAAATAACGAAGAGCATCCGCTCCATATTTATTGACGATTTCAATGGGATCGACCCCATTGCCAAGAGTCTTAGACATCTTGCGTCCTTGATCATCGCGAACGAGACCATGAATAACGGCTTCTTTAAAGGGTGGTAATTTGGTCATTTCGAGCGATTGGAAAATCATTCGGCTGACCCAGAAGAAAATAATATCATAGGCGGTCACTAAAGTGTCAGTCGGGAAGTAGCGGAGATAATCCGCGGTTTTCTCGGGCCAACCAAAAGTCGAGAAAGGCCAGAGAGCGCTGCTGAACCAGGTGTCGAGAACATCTTCATCTTGTCGCCAATTTTCACTATCTTTTGGAGCGTCCATTCCGACAAAAGTTTCCCCCGTTTTGAGATTATAATAAGCGGGAATGCGATGTCCCCACCACAATTGACGGGAGATGCACCAATCTTCAACTTTTTCCATCCATTGAATAAAAGTTTTTTCAAAGCGCTCTGGAACAAAATTAACTTTATTTGCACTATTTTGATTTGCTAAAGCTTGTTCCGCGAGTGGTTTCATTTTGACAAACCACTGTTTTGAGAGCATCGGTTCGACGATCGCATCAGTTCTCTCGCTATGTCCCACTGGATGAACGATATTTTCAATTTTGACAAAGCGACCATCTTTTTTAATCTGTTCGACTAAACGAGCCCGACAGGTAAAGCGATCCATGCCTTCATATTGACCGCAGAGATGATTCATCGTCGCGTCTTTATTAAAAATAATGGGTTTGGCAAGATGATATTTTTCACCGATTAAAAAGTCATTCGGATCATGAGCGGGGGTACATTTCATCGCTCCCGTACCAAATTCTAAATCGACATATTCATCAGCGATGATTGGCAACTCTTGTTCGTTAGCGGGATTTATAACCTTCATTCCCACATATCGGCTGTAGCGTTCATCTTTTGGATTAACGACGACGCAGACATCGCCAAACATCGTCTCTGGACGAGTTGTGGCGACAATTAAAGATTCATCGCTATCGACGAGAGGATATTTAAAATAAAACATCTGTCCTGGATCGTCTTGGTGATTGACTTCGACATTGCTTAACGCTGTCATCTGAACGGGATCCCAGTTGATGATGCGCTCACCTTGATAGATGAGACCTTTATTATATAAATCGACAAAGACTTTTCGGACGGCGAGGTTGAGACCTTCGTCTAAAGTGAATCTTTCGCGGGAATAATCAAGAGATAGACCTAATACTTTCCACTGCTCATGAAAATATTTTGCATATTCATCTTTCCACTCCCACGCTTTGGCGAGAAATTCTTCACGAGTAATTTTAGTGACATCAACACCGAGGCTGACGAGTTTCGCCATCACTTTGGCTTGCGTAGCGATACCAGCATGATCCATACCTGGCAAATAGCAGACATCAAAACCTTGCATGCGCTTATAGCGGGCAATGATATCTTGAATCGTCGTATCCCAGGCGTGGCCAAGATGCAATTTACCCGTCACATTTGGTGGGGGAATAACAATGGAAAAAGGCGGTTTATTTAAATTTCCAGCGGTAAAATAGCCTTGTTTTTTCCAAGCTTCATATTTTCCGCTTTCGACCGTTTGGTGATCATAACGTTTATCTAACATTTCTCTTCTCCTAAGGACAAAAAAACGTCCTCTCTAAGGACGCTATATGCGCGGTACCACCTTAGTTCATCTTGCGATGCCCTTCATTAACCTATTTCGCTAGGTAACGATCTCTCCGAAGCGACCTTCACTTATCATTCATATCGAGCTTCCACCATCCTCGACTCTCTTTTAAGAAAGAATAAGTTACTCCTCTTCATCAACGAGCTTATATAAGGATTTTAATCTAATTAAAGCGCTTTTTCAATCGCGACTTTCACACTATCGAGACTTTTTGGTTTCAAAAGGCTAGTAAAGAAGAGATGATCGACATCAATAGTGAGAGATTTCAAATGTTTAAGCAGAGCGGCTTTTTCGCTTTGATTAACCTTATCCGTCTTGGTAACAATCATCAAAAAGGGAATGTGATTGATCGATAAATAATCGATAATTTCTTGATCATTAATGGCTAATTCACGACGAGAATCAATGAGAATTAAAACGAGCTTTAATCTCTGATTATCCTTAAAAAAGTCAGCCATCATCTCGCCGAAAAGAGCGTCGAGATCAACGCCACCACGAGCATAGCCATATCCAGGGGCGTCGACTAAATAAAAGCGATTATCAATCGCATAATAATTTAATAATCGCGTATGGCCAGGTTTAGAGGAAGTAAAGGCCAATCTTTTTTGATGGCACATCGCATTGATGAGTGATGATTTACCAACATTGCTCTTGCCGACGATTAAAACTTCCGGAAGAGTCTCAATGGGAGCCTCCGAAAGTTTCG
>JACKCX010000013.1 GCA_020633795.1 Erysipelotrichaceae bacterium
GTCTTTTTTCTTTCCTTAATTGTTTTTCTAGTTAATTGACAAAGTCATTGCAACGATAAGCTATTATTAATATGGTTCTACTGCTTCTTAAGAAAGGAGGCTTTTGTGAAGCAGAAACGTCGTTTAACTATCGATGATAGAATCAATTTACAAGCCTGCATAGCCAAGAACCTAACTTGGCAAGAAACTAGTAAAATTATCAAAAAGAATCGTTCTACTATTTACAGAGAATTAAAGCATTGTTCTACAATCAAAGATGGCAAACATTCATGTGAACATTGCAAGAACAGAGATTATTGCATTGAGAGCAAAGCTATCCATAATAACGGCATAGACTTGGACTGCTTTGAAATAGCGATTTGCTTTCGCTTAAATCATTTTCCCTTCGTTTGTAACAGCTGTGAAAGCAAAAAGAAATGTCATCGTGAAAAGAGATATTACGACTGTATAAACGCGGAGAATCGATCTATTAGAAATCGGATTGGCACGAGAAAACACAAGCGAATTTCAAGGGAAAGCATCGAAACAATCGATAAAATCGTTTCTCCATTAATCTTTAAAGGTCAAAGTATTCATCATATTTACGAGACAAATCCAATGCTTAAGATTCTATGTTGTGAAAGGACGATTAGAAGACTTATCTATGATAGGTATCTCGAAGCGAAAGCTCATGATTTAGTGAGATATTTGAGATTCAAACATAAACGTAAACGGCTCGTACACGATAATCATTCCTTGAATAACATTGAGCGGCTTTTTAAAAGAACGTTTACCGATTTAAAGCAGCGCCTCAAAAGTCATCCCAAAGAGAGGGTCGTTCAGTTCGATTCAGTCATTGGAAAACAGGAAGACAAGTATGCGATTTTAACGATTACTTTTCCTGAGGAAAGGTTTCAGTTCGGTATCAGAATCTTAAAGTCCGATCCGAGCAGCGTATATTCTAATCTTCATCACTTGTTCAATCGGTTAGGAAGCAGGAAAACAAAAGCTATATTTCCCATCCTTCTCGCAGATAATGGAGTTGAATTTACCACTTTTCATAATCTTGAGAAGTTTGATATCAAGGTCTATTTCACAAACCCTTACCGATCAACTGATAAAGCTGAATGCGAAAGAAATCACGAGTTCATCCGTTACATTATTTCCAAGGGAAAATCATTGGATAATCTCACTCAAGAAGACATTAACCTCATGTTTTCACACATCAATTCATACATCAGAGAATCAAACCAAAATAAATCTCCCTTCGAACTCATCAAAGAGAGATTTGGATCAGAATTTCTAGAGCTTATTGGTATCAAATACGTCGAACCCAATGATGTTGTCTTGAAACCTAAATTGCTTAGAAAGTAAAAATTCTGAAGCAGTGGAACCACCTAAAACAATGCCTGTTGCAATAAATTAGTCACATTTATTGTTGCAGATGTTTTTCTATGCTTTTATTTTAGAAAAAATAGAGGCTTATTCAACATGAAAATAAAAATAGCAAGCTGGTGACAGGATTATTGCAACACATTTATGTTGTTAAAGAAAAAGAAGATGCGATTTGGTGCATCCTCTTAATCATTTAACGGTTTTCTTAGT
>JACKCX010000014.1 GCA_020633795.1 Erysipelotrichaceae bacterium
GGATACCACATCTAATTCAGGAGTCCGCCATGCGCTTAAAATTCGTTCGCGTTCCTTCGTGCCCATCTTCCCGTCAATATGCGCAGCGGATATTCCTGCATTCGTAAATTGTTCGACGATATGCTGGCTATGCGTAATGGATGCTGCAAACACAATGGTTTTTTGTCCGAACGCCCATTCTTTCCAGTGCTCGATAATGTCGCCAATCAAGACCTTATTATCCATCGCATCGCCAAGTTCGCCTTCATCATAATCTCCGCCGCGAATTTTTAGACCAGAAAGCGATTCCTTGATTTTCTCAGCCATTTCTCTGGACGGCGATAGGCAAGTGGGCTTGACTAGAAATCCTTGTTCAATGAGTTGTGGAACTGTTGCTACCTCCAACAGGTCTTGGAAAATATCATCCATGCCTTTCCCATCAAGCCTTTCCGGCGTCGCGGTCAATCCCAATACATAGGCATCAGGATAGTTAGAGAGCAACGATTTATATTGCCTCGCCGCCGCATGATGGCAATTATGGACAAGGAACATGTTTGCAAAGAAACAATGGGTTCCTTCTACGGTAATATCATAGACCTTTTGTTTTTCTTGAAGAATTTGAACACAAGAAACTTGATGCCATCTTGTATTGCATGAATTCAGGGATATAGGGATAGATTGTATTAATAATTGCTCTTTGGGTTTCTGCTGACAAATAAACCCAGTGATGCCCTCTTGAACTTCTATTGATTGTTGCTCTCCCATAATTTTTTGAAAACCAATCGCATATAATTTCGTTTTCTTCGATAGAATATCCTTCGGTATGCAATAGAAGAGACCGGCCACAACTTGATCCATCATCGCAAATCCACCATGCAAGGCCGATCTCACCAATTTGATTGAGCCATTCAGGAGTGATGGTTTTTTTACCTTCATTAACGCATAAAGAATAGATATCTGCCAAGCACGGCAAGCATTGAGAGGAATAAGAAATAATGAATTTCCCGTAACCTCTATTAACCTTCCTTGATAAACGACCTCCAATGCGCTTGAGGTAATTTTTTTTATGTTCAGCCCATGCTGCCTGATGGTCGCTGTGATTAAATTGTAACCTTGGGTTAAGGCTTCTTTTGTTTGGGTATAAAATGCTCGCATCACCAAGAAGGGTTCCAAGTATGGCTTGGCGCTCACTGTTGGCAAGTTCCATTGCCCATTGTCTTGGCCTTTTATCATGCCCATATAGGTATTTATAAAAGCGCGTGGCCCCTTTTGACTTAATAAACGCTTCCAAAGTAACCCCGTTACTGAGTCTTGTTTTTTCTCCGCACCCGCAAAGACATAGCGGAAGAGAATCCAAGACCTCTTGATATTTTTTACTCCATTCTTCCAAAGTTCTTTTATGGTTGTGATGTCCTCTTGAAAAAACTTGTTGTCTCCCCCATTTGTTTTTGTGCATAACTGTTCCGCATCCACATGCGCAAGTAATAACACCTTGGATGATGCTGTTATGTTGCTCGCACGAATCCATCCATTCTCCGTGTATATCAGATGATTTTTGGTGCATTTTATTTCTGCTCCAGACTGAGTGACGATCTTTATTATTTCCTTCTCTCCGCTACTCCATGCGGAAGTAACTTTTGATTCTGTTACAATTCCTTTATTATACGTCATCACGCAGCTACCTGCAACTACATCACTAATAGGAACTTCTCCATTTATTGTCGAAACTAAAGTGTCACCGGTCAAGCATTCGTCGATAATAATCAAGTCCGCCTTAGGATATTCGCGTCGAATC
>JACKCX010000015.1 GCA_020633795.1 Erysipelotrichaceae bacterium
GCACGGCACCTATCTCGAGCGTATTTTGGTGAACAGCGGCCCGCGCTACTTTTTTATCAAAACAGCAGAGATTGCCTACATTTCCGCCGAGGAAAAGTATGTGCAATTGCACACCGCCGACAAAAAATACCTGATCCGCGAAACCATGACCCGGCTCGAGCAGCGCCTCGATCCGGCGCAGTTTGTGCGCATTCACCGCTCCTATTTCGTCAACCTCGACGCCATCCGCGAGATGCAACCCTGGTCGCACGGCGACTATATTTTGATCTTAAAAAATGGCGAAAAACTGACGGTGAGCCGGAGGTATCGCGAGCGTTTGTGGGGGAATTCGGGGGGAGGGTAAATGGGATTTGTTTCCTACCATCAAGACATTTCTTCGGTTTTGCCATAACGCGGTAGTAGTATACTTTTTAATCTAAAAATCAAGGGAACCAACCTAACTTGCTGAAGCCCAAAAGGTCATAATTGTTTCAGTTTTTCATCTACTACCTCCTTCAATGCAGGAAATCCCTTGGGTTTTAATACTTCAAATTCGGTTCCTGAACAGTAAAACCCACAATTCTTGCACTCCAGATAATGCTCCGCTCCTGTTTCTCTTTTCCCAAATGAAATACCTTGCCAATGAATTTCAAATTTATTTGAATTACATGCCGCACACTTTTGTTCAGGCCATTTAATTGCGTTTGGAATGAAGACCACGTCACTCTTTTTCGCCTCTAACTGGGATATTATTTGAATTTGTTCATTATGGTAGAAAATCCTCCGCTGAAGAATCAAAAGGGTCTCGCTTCGAATTGAACGTTTTAATTGTCTAAACTGATCTCTTTTCTTTCCTTGTGGATCGATGATATTGAATTCATTTCCTAACCACCACCCATTTTTTCTTTCAATGAACTTGAAAATCCATTCAAACACTCGAATGCACTGTCTAGTTAATGTAAGCCCACTTTCAATAGGAGCCTTCCAATGAAATAAGCCATTTCTGTAATCCTTTATTTTTTTCAAATCTTCCAATACCTTACTTGGAATTGAATAATAAATCGGGAATACTTCCAGTGCGATTCCATAATCTAGTGTCTTAGGCAACTCAGAATAGCCCATTATGGTTTGGTTTATTAAATTTCTTTTTTCTGCCTTAGCTTGATTTTGACCAAATCTCAACTTAATGTTATTCCAGCGGTTATGGTCAAGACGATTTATTATTGTAGGCACCTTTTTCTCTAACGAAGATTTGATATAAGTTTCAATTCCGATGCTCAATAGTATAATTGCTTCAATCAAACGATTTACTTCGTCTGATTTTAAAAACACATCGAAGGACTTGGAAAGAAAATGAGCCGGAAGCATTTTAACTTCTTGGCTTATACCTAAAACTTTGGAGTTTATTTTTGCCATTTAAGCGTTTCTCAAAATATTCCAGGTTCATTTTTTCTAATCATACCATGCCCACGCGCCCGCCCAATCAGCAAAGCACCAAGCACAAAAAGCCAATAGCCAATCACTTCCCCTCGCCGTGCGTTTGTAGCTTCTTAGCCAGTTGCGTTCGTTTGAGGTAGGCTTGGCGGGCGATGTCGACGTCTTCGAGAAAAATGGGGAGTTCGTTGAGCAACAATGCCTGCGGGCCGTCTACCAAAGCTTTTTGGGGCGCCGGATGGAAGTCAACCAGCACCATGTTGGCGCCGGCAATAATGCCCTGCGCGGTGGCATGAAAAACATCCAGCAGGCCGTC
>JACKCX010000002.1 GCA_020633795.1 Erysipelotrichaceae bacterium
TGTTAGCAATATAGATTAAGTTGGTAATCTTTTTTTGATTTTCACTTCGTCAACAAATTTATCAAAATCAGATATAAACTCTTTTTCATGGACTGCCATGAATTTTTCGTATTCAGTTAATGCATGCTTTTTGGCTGAATCTCCACTTACTTTTCCAGATCCTTCCAAAACATCGTAAGCGTTAAATCTCAGGAATTCATCTAGCTTGTTCACCCAGTCCTTCATGGTCATAACAATCTTCCTTTTCGCGAAAAGCTCAGCCGTACCCAAGTAATTCTCTACCAAACGCTCTAATTCATCCAATTCTTCAGGGGTTAAATAATTTTTACCTATCGGTACATCCGTTTTAAGTATCATTCCATCTTTATGCATATTCGCGTAATGCACCAATCCCATATTTGGCTTTGTCGCATCGGCTCTTTCTTTTACTAATTCTGCTGCTGTATGATGATGAATTGCATAGTGAAATTTGTTTTGAACTTGCGCGAAAAAACTTTGAGTTACAGTGGCGTTTTTATCGTAATCAACGCTACATTGGCTATATAGATCCGTTACTTTTTGCCAAAACATGCGCTCTGATGTGCGAATTCTCCTAATTCGCTCAATCAGTTCATCAAAATAATCTTTACCGAATAGTTTATTCCCTTGCTTCAGCCTGTCATCGTCTAGTGCGAATCCTTTAACAAGATATTCTTTTAAAACCGATGTAGCCCACTTTCTGAACTGCGTAGCTTTGTATGAATTTACGCGATAACCAACAGAGATGATGGCATCAAGATTGTAAAAATCAATTTCCCGGCTTACGTTGCGGTTGCCCTCACGTTGAACTACTCGAAATTTTCGAGTAGTTGAATATTCACTTAATTCATTGGTATCAAATATGTTTTTCAAGTGATAAGTAACCGTATTTGATTCAATATCAAAAATATCAGCCATTCCTTGCTGAGATGCCCATACCGTTTCCTCACCTAAAAGCACCTGAATTTTAATGGCACCATCTTGTGCGGCGTAAAACATGAACGCTGATGAGTCTACGCTCTCATGAATATCAGTATCTGCAACGTATTCAGGCCGTTCAATGGGCTGAATTTGATGATCCTCAATAACTGGGCATTCAATAAAGTCATTGGCAGACAATTTGATTCCATGTTGTGACGCCAATATCAAAAGCTTTGGGTGCCATCTAGCAGGTATCGATTCAGACTTAACCCAATAAGCAACAGTGCTTTGCCCTTTTCCTATGAGGGTTGCAAGTGCTGTTTGACCGCCAAACATATCAACAATAGCTTTTACATTCATAAAAATCTCCACAGTTAATTTTGATAATCAAATTATATTATCAAAATTAACTTTGTCAATATCAAATTTTTTGATAAAATACCTCATAACCATCAAAAACGGTGTGATAATGAACAAACTCTCAAAAGAAAAACGCGCGATGATTTTAATGATGCTGGTCGAAGGCAGTTCGATGCGCTCAACCTCACGCGTTGCTGACGTATCAATCAATACAGTTACGAAATTACTGATTGATGCCGGTACCGTATGCGCTGAGTATCAAGACGAACATCTGTTTAATATCAAAAGCAAGCGCGTTCAATGTGATGAGATTTGGTCATTCTGCTACTCAAAAGAAAAGAATGTATCAGAAGAAAACAAAGGCGTACTAGGTCATGGTGATGTTTATACCTGGACGGCTATTGACGCTGATAGCAAGCTGGCTATTTCTTGGCTTGTTGGTCGACGTGATTATGCGTATGCCGAAGCTTTTATTGGTGATCTGGCAAACAGGTTAAGTGATCGTATCCAGTTAACAACGGATGGTTACGGATGCTATATCAATCCAGTTGAAGATTTCTTCGGCGGAATGATTGATTATGCGATGCTGGTAAAAATCTATGGCGAAGAATCCAAAGGTCAAAAACGCTATAGTCCAGCCAAGTTTGTGAGTGCAGAAAAGCGTGTAATGGCTGGCAATCCTGATGCTTCACATATCTCAACCAGTTACGTTGAGCGTAACAATCTAACCATGCGCATGGGTATGCGTAGATTCACCAGATTAACGAACGGGTTCAGCAAAAAGATTGAAAACCTGCAACACGCCGTTGCATT
>JACKCX010000003.1 GCA_020633795.1 Erysipelotrichaceae bacterium
TGCGTCCCCCTCTATACTTCCTATCAAGCTGGTTTTTATCTGTGTATGGTAGTCTATCCCGCTTTCTCCCTTAACTTTCATTGGATAAGATGAATTTTTCGAGGAATATCCGACAAACTAATAATAATGAGGCCATTACCTTCTCAAGAAACGTACACCATGGTTTCACGTACTGAACTTATCATGAAATCTTTTCTGACATTTGCAGGGCAACTGAATTTTCAATCAAATACTGAATATTTTACAGCTTCCAATTTTCTGAGATCTCTTCTCGTTGACCTGGAGTTAGCCAAATCTAATCATGTCTTGCACTCTTTCTCTATTCGGAATTATTCTGTTCGATTTTCAATGACTCCGATTTCAAAAAGATTTCTAAAACATCCTTTCGGCTACTTATCTGTATTCTCTTATCCCAATCATTATCGCCAGTTTATCCTCTTCACGGCATCCCTATCTCGTGGCGAATTACTCATTGAGCAAATTGATGACTTGATCTCTATCAGCTATAGTCTTAACTTCTCAGAGATTTTTAGATGGGCCCTTTTCCTATTTACAGGGTGCTTGTTGTTTGGACTGTTAGCACTCACATGGGAAACCAGAATTGAAATCTTTATTATTGGTCTTTTTGTTCTCAGCTTTATGATCTTCGGACTCTACTACGGCTTTGGTGTAATTGGCACTCTTTTAAGAGTTCGGAGTTATTTGAAAAACCGCATGAAAGAAATTATTAAATGACCTGAACGTGCAACCGTGCGCGAGTAACAGGAAAATTTATTGGAGAAAGCGATGGAAGTTTCTCAAATATTGGTATCAATATTGGTAATTGTTATCACCTCAGGTTTATTGATCGTTACGGGGCTAAGAAAGCAACCCGGAATAGGTGTAATAGGCGCTGTCGTTGTCATCATATTAGTGCTACTATTGCGAAAAGAAGGCTTGTCTGCGATTGGATTTAGTCAACCCCAAAATTGGGGAGCGACAATTTTATGGGGGTTAATTTGGGGGACTGTAATTCAATTGGCAGCAATCATCATCATAGAACCACTGAGTGAGAAAATCACGCAAACCACTCATGATCACAGTGTGGTGGAAAATGTCAAAGGCAGTTGGTTGGCCTTTATGCAGTGGATAATCATAGTGTGGGTATTGGTTGCATTCTTAGAAGAAGGAATCTATCGCGGGTTTCTAATGACGGAAGTGGCGAAGATATTGGGGGATGGAACGATTGCACTGGTAGTGAATATTAGCTTGACTGCGGCCGTATTTGGGTTATCGCATGGTTATCAAAGCCGAAGCGGGATCGTCAGTACAGGAGTGGTAGGTGCAATACTAGGCATTATATTTGTATCCAGTGGGTTTAATGTCTGGCTGGCATTATTTACCCACGGATTTATAGACACGGTTGGGATAGGATTGATAGCATTAGGAAAAGACAAGGAAATTCGCGAAAAAATATGGCAAAAGAGTTGATCGGATATCAAAGAAATGCAACTTTTTGAATCATTGGATCCGCGAGAACTTTGTAAGGAGGCGAGGCGCTTAGTAGCAACTCGCCTCTTTTTATTTAGGCCAGATGGGAAACGGCCGTTTCCTCCACCAAGAAATACGCATCTTTTTGGGAGTGAACGGGAAATTGGCAACCGACACACCCCCTCTATATCTCCAGGAGGTTAGTTTTTCATGGTGTTGAGCTTGCACTCATCTCGTCTCCCTTGAAAATAGCCTCCCGGAAGTTCATCTCATGC
>JACKCX010000004.1 GCA_020633795.1 Erysipelotrichaceae bacterium
GGGATAGCAAGTTATGAATAACATTAGTTTTGATCAGATAGGTGTAAATCTAATTCAGTTAAAATTTAACTGTGATGAATGTGGGACATCAGTCGTATCAGAAGAAATAGAAGTGCCTGTACCAGATATTCAAGTTGAAGATTCGCGCGATAGCTACTCGGCCGATGAATATGCACGATGTATGAAATGTGGCAAACGCTTTGCTGCAAGTTTTTACATGGAGAATACAGGAGGAAACATTACTATTCATAATCTGAACAGTGATGTTCAAGTCGAACTAATTGAACTTCCAGAACTCCTTGAAGATTATGAAGACTTTTATTTTGATGCAATAGTTTCTAATAGCAAATATTATGAAACGTTCAGAAACGAGGTAGATAAACTGAACCAGCTTAACCAGTTGAATATATCTAACCCGGCTCTCTGTCGAACATTGCAAGGGCAGATATATATAGGTGTTGTTACTTGTCTGGAAACTTACCTTTCCGATGCCTTTGTCAACACAGTTTTAGCAGACGAACGTTATCTTAGAGCGTTTTTTAAATCTTTTAAGGATTTTGCCAAACAAAAGGTTGAGCTGAATAATGTTTTTGATTACGTTGATAAGGCGGAAGAAATAGCGAAAAAAGCAATGTTGGGGGTTATCTATCACGATCTTCGCAAAGTACGTGGTATGTATCAGGATACATTTAATATTGAATTCCCAAACATTGCAGATGTACATAAAGCAACCCTGATACGGCATGATTTGGTTCATCGAAATGGAAGAACGAAAACTGGAGAAGAAGTCTTTATTAACGATGAAATAATCGAAAAACTTATTACAGCCATTCAACTATTAGTCAATGATATTGAGGCTAAACTGCCAGAAGTTGACGAAGTAACGGTGATGGGATACATAGATGACGATATTCCGTTTTGAAGACGAAAATTACCCAAAGGGCACAAGTCATCAAAAGATGACGGCGGCAGTGTCCGAGCAAGAATATAATGGTTTCTACATTCGCGTGTTGACGATAATCAAGCTTTTAGATCATCGTC
>JACKCX010000005.1 GCA_020633795.1 Erysipelotrichaceae bacterium
TAGTTATGGAAAATTTAATACTCGGTAATATTGTCGGTGGTTTCGCTTTAGATGGAACTCTAAAGGTTTTTTCGATGACAAATAATGCTGCACAACGTTATCAAGTTGGGAACAAAGTGTTATTGATTAATCCCATCGATCAAGAGCAAAAAGAATTAACCATCGTCACCTATCGTCCCAGTGGACGCTTTGATTTGGTAAAAGTCAAAGAGATCTTATCGAAAGAGGAAGCGGATACTTACAGGGGCTGGCAATTGCTAATTCACAAGAATCAACAAGATCTTAATGAAGGTTATTACTTTTTTTGTGATTTAGTTGGTTGCTCTATCATTAATGAGAAAAATGAAGTTCTCGGAAAAGTGATTAAAGTTGAAGAGTTTCCAGCTCAAATAACCCTTCGCGTTTCACAACTTAAGAAAGAAGATTTCTTTGTTCCATTCATTGATGAATTTATTTTGAAAGTCGATATTGAAAATAAAAAAATCTATATACGTCAAATGGAGGGAATGATATGAAAATAAAAATTCTCACTCTATTTCCCGAGATGTTTGATGGTTTTATGTCAAACTCCATCATTAAAAGAGCTATTGCCAAAGGAGCGGTACAGATTCAAATCTATAACATTCGCGATTATACAACTGACAAACATGGCCGCGTTGACAGCGCCCCCATTGGAGGCGGAGCTGGTCTGATTATGAAGTGTCAGCCTATTCTTGATTGCTTGAAAGCTGCTCGAGAAGAGAATAGTTATGTCATTTTACTTTCTCCACGCGGGAATGTCTTAAATCAAGCAAAAGTCCATCATTTTGTTAAAAACATTGATGATTTAATCATTATTTGTGGACATTATGAAGGGGTCGATGAAAGAGTTAATAACTATGTCGATGAATTGATATCTCTCGGTGATTTTATTCTCACAGGTGGGGAAATTGGAGCGATGGCCATCAGCGATTCGATTATCCGCTTAATTGATGGAGTGATCGCTGATGAATCAATTATCGAAGAATCATTTGAAGACGGATTATTAGAATATCCTCAATATGCTGAACCATATGATTACGAGGGTCAAAAAGTTCCGGATCTTCTTTATTCCGGAAATCATCAAGCCATCAATAAATGGCGCAAAAAACAAAGCCTTCATCTCACCAAAGAATTACGCCCAGATCTATTTCAAAAATATCCACTCACCAAGGTTGATGAGAAATTATTAAGGGAAGAAGACGTACCTCAGTGGGAAAAAGACGCCATTGAAAAAGGACATAAATTTATTAAATGAAGAGGTTAAAAAAAGTCACTGCTACATAAGCAATGACTAATGAGATTTCTTTTTTTATCTTGGCATTCCCATTCCACCAAAACCACCTGGGGGCATTTTGCCACTTTTGCGGTATGATTCCATTTGTTTCATCGTCTCTTTCATCTGCTCAAACTTTTTAATCATTCGATTTAAATCCGCCACTGATTTTCCACAGCCATTAGCAATGCGAATTTTACGAGAATATTTTAATATGCTGGGATTTTGTCGCTCCTCATTTGTCATCGAATTGATAATGACTTCAAAATTTTTCATTTCTTTTTCACCAGCAGCTTGTTGTTCAGGAGATATTTTAGGAAGGCCAGGAATCATTTTAAGAAGACCGCTAAGGGGACCGAGTTTTTGCACTTGTTTTAATTGAGCGAGCATATCATCTAATCCAAAATTACCTGACATCATTTTATTCGCTGCACGCTTGGCTTCTTTTTGATCAATCTCTTGTGTGGCTTTTTCCACTAATGTCATGACGTCGCCCATTCCTAAAATACGATCAGCCATACGATCAGGATGGAAAATATCTAGATCCGTAACTTTTTCACCGATACCACTAAATTTGATAGGAACTCCCGTCATATGTTTTATTGAAAGAGCAGCACCACCTCGAGCATCACCATCTAATTTGCTCATCACAATGCCAGTGATCGCTAATTGATCAAAGAAAACCTGAGCGACATTAACCGCATCTTGACCAGCCATAGCATCGACTAATAATAAGATTTCATCAGGATTAATTTCGGCTTTCATCTGATTGAGTTCCGCCATTAATTGCTCATCTATTTGCAATCGACCAGCTGTATCCACGATTAAAACATCGTAGTGTTCATTAAAAGCTTTTTCTTTCGCTTCTTTAGCAATTAAAACAGGAGAGATATCACTGCCTTTATTGACAATATCAACGCCAACTTTTTTTGCTAATTGATCCAATTGTTCAATCGCCGCTGGGCGATAGACATCTCCGGCGGCTAATAAAACTTTCTTATGAAGCTTATTTTTCATTAAATAAGCGAGTTTTCCAGCCGTTGTCGTTTTGCCAGAACCCTGTAAACCAACCATCATAATAATAGTTGGACGATTACTTTGATATATGATTTCACTATCTTCGCTGCCGAGCAAATCGACTAACTCATCATGGACGATTTTGACAATCATTTGTCCAGGATTTAGTTTGGAGAGAACTTCCTGTCCTAAAGCTTTATCGCGGATATTATTCGTAAATTCTTTAACAACTTTATAATTGACATCCGCTTCTAAAAGAGCGACACGAATTTCTTTTAACATGTCATCCATGTTCTTCTCAGTTAAACGTGCTTGACCGCGTATTTTCTTGAAGATGAGTGATAATTTATCAGTTAATGATTCAAATGCCATTATCGAATAATCCTTTCAATGTTACTAACAAGGTCTTTAGTTTCCTTGTTTTGGTTATTTTGTTTAATTTGGGTTGTAATTTTGAGAATCTCTATCTTTTTATCAAGAAGATGCAAACGACTCTCAAAATCATCTAATTTCTTTAATCCTTTGCGCAGAGCGTCTTCGACAGCGGAACGGGAAACATGGCGATTAATTGCAATTTCACCAAGTGATAAATCATAAGCGAGATAGTCACTTAAAATATCCTTTTGAGTCTTCGTTAAAAGCTCTTGATAAAGAGCGAATAAATCGTTATAACGAATAGTTTTAGCTAGATCATCCATTTCATTCACCTACGCATAGACCATAGAGATATTTATCGAGGTCAAATTCAATCAGATCATCCATTTTTTCTCCCAATCCAATAAAACGAACGGGAACATTTAATTCATCGCGAATGGCGAGAATAATACCGCCTTTGCTCGTCCCATCCATTTTAGTGATCACCAATCCTGTCAAATTAGTGACATCAGCAAAAGCTTTGGCCTGAACGACGCCATTTTGACCCGTGGTAGCATCAATAATCAAGAATGTCTCTTGGGGTGCGCCTTCCACTTCTTTGGCGATAACGCGCTTTATTTTTCCTAATTCCGCCATCAGGTTAGCTTTTGTCTGCAATCGACCTGCGGTATCAACGATAACTAAATCAGCTTTGACTTCTTTGGCTTTTTTCATTCCATCATAAGCGACAGAGGCTGGATCAGCTTCGCTCGCTCCCATGACAATTTCACATTTTAAGCGCTGAGCCCAAACTGATAATTGTTCAACTGCACCAGCGCGGAAAGTATCAGCGGCGACAAGAATGACTTTTTTGTTTTGTTGGATATAGCGATGAGCTAGTTTAGCGATGGTCGTTGTTTTTCCAACACCATTAACACCGACAACCAAGAGGACTGTCGGTTCATTTTCTTGAAAAGAAATTTCGTTTTGAATATCGCCCTTTGAAGCGTAGCCAATGAACAGACGATCGACGAGAATTTCATTGATTTTTTGAGGATCTGTAATCTTGTCTTTATCGCTAATTTCCAAAACTTCATCAATAATTTTTAAGACGAGATTAACACCGACATCAGATTCGATAAGAATTTGTTCTAACTCCTCAAAATAAGATTGGTTAACGCTTTTATAGCGCTTGGAGAGATCATTTAATTTATTGGAAAAATTCTTCCGCGATTTTTCCATGCCTTTAGCATACTTATCAGTTGAAGCATCCTTTTTATGAAATTTATCCTTTAAAAAAGAGAGTAAACCCATTACACACTTCTCTTTTCTAAAGCATTTCGGGCCGCATCTTCTTCCGCTGACTTTTTGCTTTTCCCACTACCCGTGGCTAAAATAATGTCATTAAACATTACATCCACGATAAAAGTGCGATCATGAGCCGGACCTTGCTGACTCTTTAATTCATAATGAACACTATCGCGATGCTCAGCCTGCATTTGCTCTTGAAGAGTCGTTTTTGGATCAGTGAGATCATCTTCGCCAAGTTTATTCATGTCTTTTTTCAAAAAGGAAGAAATAAAGGAAGCGGCACGATTAAGACCACAATCTAAATAGATAGCTCCCACTAAAGCTTCAAAGACATCTTCAAGCATTTTATTGCTCTTATTAATCTGATCAGTTGGAATTGAACGCCCAGCTCTAATATAATCCGCCAAGTGTAATTCACGAGCATATTGCGCTAAGGTTTGACTTTTGACAAGATAGCTGCGCATTTTGCTCATTCGTCCTTCATCCATCGTCGGATTTTTTTTATAGATGATATCAGCCGCGACAAAATCTAAAACAGCATCACCCATATATTCCAAACGCTCATAATCATGATGAGTAGTATTAGCATCAGCGTTATAAGAGGGATGAGTAAGGGCTAATTCGTAGAGGCTGATGTTTTTCGCTTTGATATGTAATTCTAATAGTAAATCTTTAATTTCTCGCATTATTCATTCCTTCTTTAATCTTTTCAACGACATGATTCTCCGCTAATTTTTTGGCGACATTTAAAGCGCACTTAAAAGCATAGGCATCTGAGCTGCCATGAGCTTTGACAACAACGCCATTCAATCCGAGGAGCATAGCTCCACCTGTGCTTTTATAATCCATTGTCTCAGAAATTTCATTGATGCCTTTCCGGACATGTAAATAGCCGAGTCGTGACCAAAGATTCTTTTTAAAAGCTTGCTTCATCAAATGACCCATAAATTTGGCAATACCCTCTGTTCCTTTTAAAAAGATATTGCCCGTAAAACCATCTGTGACAATCACATCTGCTCGTCCATCAAGAGCGACGCGAGCTTCAATATTTCCTTGATAACCAGGAAAATCATGTAATAAATCTTGAGCTTCTTTGACTTCTGGCGAGCCTTTACCTTCTTCGGTTCCGTTACTCAATAAATAAAGACGAGGGTTTTTGACTTGAAAAACCGATTGTGAATATAAGCGACCCATGATCGCAAATTGAGCGAGTTCTTCAGCAGAATTTTCGTTGTTGGCTCCGATATCTAAAATAACAACTTTTTGGCCTTTAACATAGGAAGGAAAGGGAGCCACTAAGGCGGCTCTTTTCACTCCCGAAATAAGGCGGAGTGTAATGGTGGAGGCACTTAAAAATCCTCCGGTCGAACCACATGAAACAACACCATCCAGTTGTTCATCTTTTAATAATTTAAGGGCGACCATCATCGAAGAATTTTTCATGCGTAAAACTTGGAGAGCTCCAGCTTCCATTGGCACTACCTCTGGGGCATCAACAATTCGGCAATGCCCTTCTAAAGCCGTCAATTCTTCTTTTTTACCGACCGCGATAATTTCGATACCTTTATTTTCTTGAAGAAAATCGAGAATGGCTGAAACAATAACGCCACTTCCTAAATCTCCCCCCATCGTATCAACAACAAGTTTCATGATTGGTTACCTCGTTATGTATTCTATCATGTAATGAACCATGATGACAATTTTGATTGTTTTTTTAAAACAAATCAATGGTCATTATCCTTTAATGAGTGGATCATAAACAATGTCTTGCTGAGCTTTTTCAATCAACCATCGGTATTCTTTTTGATCTTTCATCGCCATAATATTCTGAGCATCTTGACGAGCGGTAATAAATATTTTGTAATCATCCACCACATTTAAAAAGGCAAAATTGGGCAAGCCAGATTGACGTAAACCTGTCAGTTCTCCCGGACCACGAATCTTTAAATCGGCTTCCGCAATTTCAAAACCATCATCAGTTTTTACTAAAGTTTCAAGTTTCGTAAGTGATTCGTTCGCGTCTTCTTCATCCGTAACTAAAAGACAATTAGCTTTTATTCCATCTCGTCCAATGCGTCCTCGCAATTGATGAAGAGAAGCTAAGCCGAAACTACAGGCATCATAGACAATCATGAGATTAGCTCTTTTAACATCAATTCCCACTTCGATGACGGGGGTGCTAACTAGTATTAATTTTTCTCCTTGATGGAATGATTCTAAAATCGCTTCTTTTTCATTTTGCTTCATTTTTCCATGCAAAAAGCCAACATTTTTACCATATTTTAGAGAAAACATTTCATAAAGTTTCTCGACAGAATAACGTCCATCGTCGCGAAAATCAATCAAAGGAGCGACGATATAAACATTTCGATGTTCCTGCAAAGATTGATTAATATAGATATCAATGAGTGGATCTTCAGCCTTGATCATCTGTGTTTTAACATCTCTTTTTTGGTGAGGAAAAACCGCCAAAGTGGAGATGTCTAAATCGCCATACAAAGTGAGAGCGAGAGAACGAGGAATTGGGGTGGCCGACATCATTAATAAATCAGCGTGTTCACCTTTGTTTGAGAGCGCGACTCTTTGATCAACACCAAAGCGATGTTGTTCATCAATGACGGCTAACCCTAAGGAAGAGTAGATAACCGATTTAGAAAATAGAGCATGCGTTCCAATCAAAATGTCAATCGTCCCATCCTCAAGGTCTTGATAAATCATTTTCTTTTCTGATAAGGGCGTAGAGCCAAGTAAGAGGCCGATCTTTATTTTTGTTGAAGTAAAAATCTTTTGGGCGTTAGCGTAATGTTGGCGCGCCAAAGCATCAGTGGGGGCCATTAAGACACCTTGATCACCGCGAAGATAGTTGGCGAAAAGAGCAATAAAGGCTACGACCGTTTTTCCGGTTCCAACATCTCCTTGCAAGAGGCGATACATGAGAGAGGATTGATTCATATCATCAATTATCTCTTCACTCGCTTGAAATTGATCTTTGGTCAATTGATAAGGAAGGGTTTTAATAAATGGTTCACACAGCGATAAATCAATCGGTTCCTTTTTAATTTTAGCTAAAGATTTGTTCGCTTCTTTGATGCATTGATTTTTCAAGGAAAAGAAAAGCGCTTCTTCATATTTTAAATGCCGCAATGATTGATGAAGTTCTGAAAGAGAAGCGGGGAAATGAACGGTGGTTAATGCTTTCTCTTTGTCGATAAGACGATACTTGTTTTGCAAGGAAAAAGGGACTTTAGAATAGATGTGACCGTGTAGTTCCGTTAAGCATCGTCGCACTAGATTAGAAAAGAGATGGTTTTGAAATGATTGAGGGAGCGAATAGACGGCTTTTAATCTCTCATCAATCGGAATAACCCCTTTATAGAAATTCATCATATTGATTTCATTGTTCTTTAAACTAAAAGAACCGATTAATGTGAAATCATCATTCATATTTAGTGTTTTGAGCAAGTAAGGACGATTATAAGCCACCACTTTAAAATAAGTGCCGCGAGAGGTCATAAAATCAAAGGCGATAATCGTTAATCCTTGGTGGCGGATTAAGCGCGGAAGAGAGATAACCTTGCCATAGATGACAACGCGTTGCTTATCGCTTAAATTACGTTCACTCGTATAATTGACATCTTCATAACGATAGGGTAAATAGTTGATGACATCATAAGCGCTCTTAATTCCCATCTCATAAAGTAAATGATTGAGACGAGGAGATTTAGTCAATTTGTTTTCCATTATCTTTATTATTGAAAACAAAAAGAAAAATAGCAAATCATTTGATTTGCCATTCTTTATATTTACTTACTATTCAATCCCAATTAGGAAGGAATAAACCGGTTGTTGTCCATCGTGAATATCAATATCAATTTCGGGGTATTTATCTTCGACATATGATTTGAGTTCATGCGATTCTTTTTCGCTGACATCTTCGCCAAGAATAATGGTGATAATTGAACTTTCATCATCAATCATTTGATCGATTAAATATTTAACAGCCCCTATTTTAGAGGGAGTGTCAATAACGATATCCTTTTCAAAAATACCAATGAAGTCATCTTTCTTAACTTGAATACCATTAAATTTTGTATCGCGAGTCGCGAAAGTTACTTCTCCTGACTTAACATTTTTCAAAGCTGATTTCATCTCGCGGAAGTTTTCTTCTGGAGTCGCTTCCTCGTTAAACATAATCGCGGAGGTAATGCCTTGAGGAATGGTCTTGCTGGGAATGACGTAAACATTAATGTTTTCCTCAGCGATGACATCGCAGGCTTGAGAAGCTGCCATAACAATATTGGAGTTATTGGGGAAAATATAGACATTTTCAGCGTTAGCTTTATGAATCGCGGTGACAAAATCTTCACTAGAAGGATTCATCGTTTGACCGCCTTTAACGATGATGCTAATACCGATTTCACGAAAGAATTCATCGATGCCATCACCACTAGAGACAGCAATCATGGCGTATTTGGTTTTCTCTTTGGGAGCTTCCTCAGGAGCGGGGACTAAATCCTCATGATTTTCAACGGTCGCACCAGTCGCTAAAGCGTGATGCTGCTCGGTCATATTTTCAATTTTAAGTTTTAAAAATTCGCCAAATTGTTGAGCATAAGTAAGTATTTCACCAGGATTTAAGGTGTGAACATGAACTTTGACGATATCTTCGTCATGAACGACAACTAAAGAGTTACCATGGCTCCCTAAAATAGTCGTGAAACGCTTCTCATTGAAAGGCTTTTTAACACTATTGGGTCCAAGAGACATAATGAATTCGGTGCAATAGCCAAATTCTTCATCTTCCATCGAAGCTCCCGCGATGCGAATCGGAGTCTCAGGATTAACCGAGGTGGCTTCATTTCTTTCGATGACTTTGCCGTCGAGAGCGGAACGAATGCCTTCAAAGATCTTTAAGAGACCAGCACCACCGGAATCTATGACACCAACTTCTTTTAAAATAGGAAGTAATTCTGGAGTTCTCTTTAGAGATTCTTTAGCTTCTTTGATGAGAACATCCATCGCTTTTTCAATTGAAAAGTCTTTTTTGACAGTTTTAGATAGGACTTCGCTCGATTCTCTCATGACGGTCAAAATCGTTCCTTCAACAGGTCGGACGACGGCTTTATAAGCGACTTCCACCCCTTTATCGAGTGCGTGAGAAAATTCAACAGCGTTAATTTCTTTTTTACCTTCTAATCCTTGAGCAAAACCACGAAAAATTTGGGAAGTGATAACACCAGAGTTACCACGAGCTCCCATCAGTAAACCACGAGAAAAAGCCTTTGCAATCTCAGCGATGTTCTCATCGCCGCGATTTTGAATTTCTTTGCTGCCACTAGTCATGGTTAAATTCATATTCATTCCTGTATCACCATCGGGAACAGGAAAAACATTTAAAGCATCGATTTCAGGATAGAAATTGTAAAGGTTATTCGCTCCTGAAATGAACATTTTTTTCAGGTCTTGTCCATTGATAATTTTCATTTTTAATTGTTAAGAGGCGAGATCGTAAGCGTAAACATTCACGCGACGGCACATCTTGGGATAATAATGATTGAGTATAAATTTGACCAACTTTTGGCATGAGCGGATCGTCTCGGTGATTTTTAAGCCATAGACGACCACGACATAGAGGTCAATAGTAAATGTGTTATCAGCGTGAAAGCTAATTTTGATTCCTTCCTCTTTTTTTCCTTTCGTTTGCGATATATTTGCTATTTCTTTGATTCCATAACAGGGAACAATCGCTTCTCGAATAAGAGCAACGATATCTTTCTCCGCTATTTTTTGAGATGGAGCAACTTGAGTTTCTTTTTTCATAATGACCTTTTTCAAGGTTATTAAATTTTACATAGTAAAGAGAATATTGTCAAGGTGTGCGATTTTCACCTTTCAAAAAGAATTAAATGTTAAAAACGAGGATCGATTCGATGAGCGACGCGGTAAGCGGGAATATCGAAAAAGAGCGAAGAAGTAAATCCAACCGCCATCATCCCCGGAAGACTGCGCATCCAATTGAAAAGCCAAAGGCTAAAATCAATCCACATTCCGTTAATAAGAGAATTCATCACTCCTAAAACTGGATTGAGAATCATAAAATAGATAAATGAGTAAAATAAGGTCGCTAAGATGCGATACATCAAGTTGTGAGTAAATGTCTCATGGTTGACTCCAAAGAGTCCTGTAAACCACTTTCCTAAACCTACAAGAGGAACGAATAAACAAATCAAGATCGCTACTGGCAAAGAGATAGCGTAATTTAAAAGAAAATCGCCCCACACAAAAGAACCATGATTAGCCGATATATTGGCGGCTAAACAAAGCGATGCACATACAGGGATGTTGCATATAAAGGCGTAAGCAATGTTGGCTTTATTTAAATTCATATCCAAACCGGTTATGAATTATATCACATATATATGAAATAAAATAGATATCTATTTTGTTTCTTTCTCTTTTTCGTAGAGAGTCAAAAGTGTGAAAAAATCTTCTTCGGCATCGGCGTATGTCACGATGAGATGATTACCAAAATTTTTCTGAAAAAGAGAATAGAGAGGATAAGGTTCTAATTCTACCAAAATCTGGGTGCGACAATAGCCAGGAAGCGAGCAGTTTTCTTTGATTTTACCCGTGGCAATAACCGAATTTTCAAGCAATTTGCCATCTTTGATAAATAACTTACAAATTGTCACCTTATCAAGAGGCATAGTGCCTTTAATTCCCACTCCTAAATTGCTTTCAAAATGCGTCAATAATTCATATTTTGAAACCATATTAAGTGGAATAGTACAATGAGCTAACAAAACCGTATTGTGTTCGATATCAATGCTGCTAGGATTAGCTTGAAAGCAAGGGCGTCCTGTTAATGTGACGAGCATATGCATGGTGAGTAAAGCGGGAACATCACCTTCACAAGCGGAAGTAATGCCCTCTTCATTTAATAAAGCTAGAGCTAAACAAGCGGTATTTTTATATTTGCCTAAGAGATCAAAACAACGGATTGTCAATCCTTGTAACTGATATTTATCCACCAATCTCTTAAGAGCTCCATAAATATAGAGTGATTCTTGTAAAACTTGGGTGTTCTTATACTTGCTTTTCAATTTATCGAGATGAGGGACATTTCCCATTTTTTTCTTATCTATTTCGTGAATTAATTCATCCATCCCAATATTAACTAAATTAATTGAAAAATACTTATAAACAGTGGGAGCATCCATCGAAGAGGCGATGAGCCAATCGCTCGGTTGACCGATAACTCCTAAATTATTATTTTTCAGAGCTTTAATCGCGTGTTTGACGCGAGCAAAATGGCGAATTTCATTGGCGCATTGTTCTTCACTACCAGTGATGATATAACCTTCTTTGCCATGTAATGAACAATAAGTCTTAATTTCAAAAGAGGCGGGTAAAGAGTTATTTTGACCATTGCTCAAGAGAATAATTGGCGATTCTAGTTGTTCGAAAAGAGCGAGGAATTTGGTTTCACTTCCACCCGTCTCCACGAAGACAATCGACATGATTGGATCAGCGGCTTTTTCGCTCATGATAAAATCATCATCAATTAAGTTGTTGTTTATTTCTTCGAGGAAATCAGTATTGGTTTTAATGATGGTGTCTTCTCGATCATCTAAAACCGTTCTTAAGCGGATGACATTAATATTCATATTCTCGTTTACCTCGTTTCTTATTCTAGACTATATCGGTTAATAAAAAAAGCCCGGCGGCTCGCTATTTTGTCCTTGCGGATATCTTCGCCACTACGGTGCTTAACTTCTGTGTTCGGGATGGGAACAGGTGTATCCACCGCGCCATCGCCACCAGACTTTTTTTATAGAGAGTTCATATTTGTTCTCTCAAAACTGAATATTATCACATGTTGCTTTGCTTGTTAATTAGAAACTTTAATTTTATGTTTATTTTTTACTTAGTAAAAATCTTAGAAATTAAGTCCTCGACCTATTAGTATTAGTCAGCTTAATGCCTCGCAGCACTTACACTTCTAACCTATCAACCCGCTAACATTGCGGGGGTCTTACTTCTTGCGAATGGGAAGTCTCATCTTTAGGCTGGCTTCACGCTTAGATGCTTTCAGCGTTTATCCATTCCATAGGTAGCTACCCGGCCATGCCACTGGCGTGACAACCGATATACCATTGCTATGTCCATCCCGGTCCTCTCGTACTAAGGACAGATCCTATCAAACTTCCTGCGCCCACGACAGATAGGGACCAAACTGTCTCACGACGTTTTGAACCCAGCTCGCGTACCACTTTAATTGGCGAACAGCCAAACCCTTGGAAGGTACTTCCCCTCCAGGATGTGATGAGCCGACATCGAGGTGCCAAACCTGATCGTCGATGTGAACTCTTGGATCAGATCAGCCTGTTATCCCCAGGGTAGCTTTTGTCCGTTGAGCGACGACCCTTCCACGAGGAATCGCCGGATCACTAAGCTCGACTTTCGTCCCTGCTCGACTTGTTTGTCTCGCAGTCAAGCACCCTTATGCCTTTGCACTCAATGCACGATTTCCAACCGTGCTGAGGGTACCTTGAGGCGCCTCCGTTACATTTTGGGAGGCGACCGCCCCAGTCAAACTGCCCGCCTAACACTGTCCTCAAAGCCTGTGAGGTTCGAGTTAGAACGTTCACAATTCAAGAGTAGTATTCCAACGTCGACTCCGCTAGGGCCAAAGCCCTAACATCAAAGTCTCCTACCTATCCTGTGCATGAATTACAAACGCTCAATATTAAGTTACAGTAAAGCTCCATGGGGTCTTTCCGTCTAGTCGCGGGTAACCTGCATCTTCACAGGTATTAAGATTTCACCGAGCCTGCTGTCGAGACAGCGCCCAGATTATTATACCATTCGTGCGCGTCAGAACTTACCTGACAAGGAATTTCGCTACCTTAGGACCGTTATAGTTACGGCCGCCGTTCACTGGGGCTTCAATTTAGAGCTTGCACTCCACCTTTTAACCTTCCAGCACTGGGCAGGCATCACCCCATATACATCGCCTTGCGGCTTGGCATAGAGCTGTGTTTTTGGTAAACAGTTACCTGGGCCTCTTCACTGCGACTCTCTTGCGAGAGCACTTCTTCTTGCGAACTTACGAAGTAATTTTGCAGAGTTCCTTAACAACAGTTATCTCGCTCACCTTAGATTACTCATCTTGACCACGTGTGTCCGTTCTCGGTACGGGCCACATATACTTAAGTTAGCAGCTTTTCTTGAGAGCTGGTATCATCAACTTCCCTACTAGGCCGAAGCCATTCAGTCCCCATCACGCTTTCCCCTAACTGTGCGCGGATTTGCCTACGCACAAGGTACTTCGTTTGGTCCGGAATCCATTAACCGGTATGATTAACCCTCTCTGTCACTACATCACATATATGCGGGTTCAGGAATATCAACCTGATGTCCATCGACTACACCTTTCGGTCTCGCCTTAGGCCCCGACTAACCCTGGGAGGACGAACCTTCCCCAGGAAACCTTAGTCAATTGGTGGATGGGATTCTCACCCATCATCGTTACTTACACCGGCATACTCACTTCCATGCGGTCCACAGCTCCTCACGATGCTGCTTCACCCCCCATGGAACGCTCCCCTACCACTTTAGATAAATCTAAAATCCGTAATTTCGGTATCATACTTAGCCCCGGTAAATCTTCCGCGCGGAGGCACTCGACTAGTGAGCTGTTACGCACTCTTTAAATGATAGCTGCTTCTGAGCTAACATCCTAGTTGTTTATGCATCTCTACATCGTTTAACACTTAGTATGAATTTAGGGACCTTAATTGACGGTCTGGGCTGTTTCCCTTTTGAGCATGGAGCTTATCCCCCACACTCTGACTGCAAGGATGACATTAATGGCATTCGGAGTTTGATTGGAATCAGTACGGCTTGTGCCGCCATCAGCCATTCAGTGCTCTACCTCCACTAACTACTACCTTACGCTAGCCCTAAAGCTATTTCGGGGAGAACCAGCTATCCCCCAACTCGATTGGAATTTCTCCCCTATCCACAAGTCATCCGCGGGCGTTTCAACGAACGTCGGTTCGGTCCTCCAGTGGGTTTTACCCCACCTTCAACCTGCTCATGGATAGATCGTCGGGCTTCGGGTCTATGACTACATACTAATCGCCCTATTCAGGCTCGCTTTCACTACGGCTCCATCTCTACGACTTAACCTTGCATGCAATCATAACTCGCCGGTTCATTCTTCAATAGGCACGTCATCACCCTTTAACGGGCTCTGACTTTTTGTAGGCATACAGTTTCAGAATCTTTTCACTCCCCTCCCGGGGTTCTTTTCGCCTTTCCCTCACGGTACTGGTTCACTATCGGTCACTAGTTAGTATTTAGCCTTTCGGAGTGGTCTCCGTAACTTCCGACAGAATTTCTCGTGCTCCGTCGTACTCTGGAACTCACTAGGGTTGAAAAGGATTTCGCCTACGGGGCTCTCACCCTGTATCGCTGGCCTTCCCAGGCCATTCAGCTATCGTTTTCATATCCCATGTCGTGGTCCATAACCCCAACCCTTAGGTTGGTTTGGGCTGTTCCGCTTTCGCTCGCCGCTACTTACGGAATCGATTTTCTTTCTTTTCCTCTAGGTACTAAGATGTTTCAATTCCCTAGGTCTTTCTTCACTACCAGTTATTGGTTTCTGGTAGGATGACGAGACATTACTCTCGCCGGGTTCCCCCATTCGGATATCAACGGATCAAAGCTCATTTCCAGCTCCCCGTCGCTTTTCGCAGGTAATCGCGTCCTTCATCGTCTTCTAGTGCCAAGGCATCCGCTGTACGCCCTTTTTTACTTAACTTCGTAAAATTAGGTTTCAGTTTTCAATTTTCAAATGAATTGGTTTTTTTGATCTTTCGATCTAATTTTTAATTTTTTTTGTTATTTGTTCGCTATCTCAGTGATGAAATCACTTAAATTGCGACATTAACAGAAAGAACATGTTTATAAATATTCAGTTTTCAAAGAACAATTTTTGAGAGTTACTGATCTCTCAAAACTAAACAGATTGTGCATCCACGGTCAATTTCCGATAATCCTAGAAATTTAGGTTTTTTGTACATACGTTAACTAGCCTAATAGGCAGTTAACACTTTCTCCATAGAAAGGAGGTGATCCATCCCCACGTTCCCGTAGGGATACCTTGTTACGACTTAACCCCAATCACTAGTCCTACCTTAGGCGTCTCCCTCCTTACGGTTAGGATAACGACTTCGAGTATTACCAGCTCTCATGGTTTGACGGGCGGTGTGTACAAGGCCCGGGAACGTATTCACCGCAGCATGGCTGATCTGCGATTACTAGCAATTCCAGCTTCACGGAGTCGAGTTGCAGACTCCGATCCGAACTGAGACCGGCTTTATGAGATTTGCTCCACCTCGCGGTATCGCGTCTCTTTGTACCGGCCATTGTAGCACGTGTGACGCCCAAGATATAAAGGGCATGATGATTTGACGTCATCCCCACCTTCCTCCGACTTACATCGGCAGTATCCCTAGAGTTCCCAACTGAATGATGGCAACTAAGGACAAGGGTTGCGCTCGTTGCGGGACTTAACCCAACATCTCACGACACGAGCTGACGACAACCATGCACCACCTGTGTAGACCTGATATGACCCTATTTCTAGGGCTTTAGTTCCCATGTCAAATCTTGGTAAGGTTCTTCGCGTTGCGTCGAATTAATCCACATGCTCCACTGCTTGTGCGGGCCCCCGTCAATTCCTTTAAGTTTCAGTCTTGCGACCGTACTCCCCAGGCGGAGAACTTAATGCGTTAGCTTCAACACTGCCTCGCGGCAATATTTAGTTCTCATAGTTTACAGCGTGGACTACTAGGGTATCTAATCCTATTTGCTACCCACGCTTTCGTGACTGAGCGTCAGTTTCGAGCTTGTGAAGCGCCTTCGCCACTGGTGTTCTTCCATATATCTACGCATTTCACCGCTACACATGGAGTTCCCTTCACATCTCTCGTACTCTAGCTGATCAGTTTTCAAGGCTTTATGGAGTTGAGCTCCACGCTTTAACCTCAAACTTAATCTGCCGCCTGCTCACTCTTTACGCCCAATAATTCCGGATAACGCTTGCCACCTACGTATTACCGCGGCTGCTGGCACGTAGTTAGCCGTGGCTTTCTGGTAAGGTACTGTCAGACTCTGCTCATTTCCTAGCAAAGCTGTTCATCCCTTACAACAGAGCTTTACAACCCATAGGGCCGTCATCACTCACGCGGCGTTGCTCGGTCAGGGTTTCCCCCATTGCCGAAAACTCCTTACTGCTGCCTCCCGTAGGAGTTTGGACCGTGTCTCAGTTCCAATGTGGCCGATCAACCTCTCAGTTCGGCTACGCATCCTCGCCTTGGTGGGCTGTTATCTCACCAACTAGCTAATGCGCCGCAGGTCCATCTTTTAGTGGGGCTTGAAAGCCCCTTTCAAACATCCGAGATGCCTCGGTTGTTATTATCCGGTATTAGCCAAAGTTTCCTTCGGGTATCCCAATCTAAAAGGCAGGTTACCTACGTGTTACTCACCCGTTCGCCACTCGGGTATTGCTACCCTCGTTCGACTTGCATGTATTAGGCACGCCGCCAGCGTTCATCCTGAGCCAGGATCAAACTCTCAAAGTTTGTATTCTAGTTCAAATAATTAATTATCTGGTTTTGTTTTTTTAAATTTAAAAATAAATTGACGTTTTGTGTTTGTACATCTGTTTAGTTTTCAAAGATCAGTTCGTGCATTATTACATAGTAATAGTCTTGGGTCTCCCCGATTGCACGCTTTGATATAATAACACCCTTATTAAATCTTAGTCAACGACTTTTATCACTTTTTTTCAAATTATTTTTTTGTGATTTTTTTCTGGTCTCTCATGCACGCCTAGAGCGCGCTACAATTATTATAATTGTTTGCGCGCGCACGCGAAAGAAGATAATAAAAAAGACCAGCATTTCACTGGTCCTTTTGCTCAGATAAAAATTAATTTCGACTGCTACCAAAAAGCCGCAAGAGAATAAAAATGACGCGCATTAAAATATACATGAAGTCGACATAAAGAGAAAAAGCACAATAAAGGGCGAGGTTTTTGCTCTCCGCTCCTTTATCAGCGATTTTTTGAATACGCCAGACATCAAACATAGTAATGAGAATCATCGCGACGAAGATAACGCCATCAATAATGACATAGAGCCATGAGAAATACGCTGGAAAAACAAAATAGAGAAAAAAGAAGAAGAATGACATGATCAAAGCACCCATCAAAAGTCCGAATCCTAAGGTTCCGAGCCAATTGAGATTTCTCTTTGTGACGCGAGCGATAAAAAACATAATCGCAAAGACCATCGATGTGATGACAAAAGCAGTACCTAAAATCCAATATGGGACGAATAAAACAAATTCTGAAAAGACAATTCCCATCAAAATGGAATAAATAACCGCTGGAACAGCGATGCTATGTTTGCCACGCAAAGCAACAATATTAACGATAAAACTTACAAGAAATAAACCGATAAATGATCCAATCAATGTCCATAGATAAGTCATATAGGCCGCCTCGGAAGTATCCGAACTAAACCAAGTTTGGAATCCAAAGCCAGCACCAAAGGCCACAATGGCGGTAATGATAATACCGATAAACATGTATCCGTAAACACGAGAAAGGAAAGAGGATGATTTCACATCGACTTGACTATTCGATTTTACCGACGGATTGGGAGATTGATAATATTCATCATACATACCGAAATTTCCTCCTAAATAATGTTATTTAATAAACCTTCGTAAGATTCAATTTTTAATGAAGCGCCACCGACAAGGGCTCCATCAATATCAGGACAAGAAAGATAAGCTTTAATATTCTCTGGTTTGACTGATCCGCCATAAAGAATGCGAATTTCCTCAGCGGTTGCGCCAAATAGTTCACGTAATATCTCGCGAATAAAACCGCAGACATTTTGAGCGATTTCAGTCGAAGCATTTTTGCCGGTGCCAATTGACCAAATTGGTTCATAAGCGACGACAAGATTTTTAACTTGCTCGGAAGTGAAACCGTCTAGACCAACTCGCAGAGCTTGCGAAACCACTTCTTTAGTTTTTCCGGCTTCAAATTCACTAAGAGTTTCGCCAACACAATAGACAGGAATCATTTGATTTGCTAATAAAACATCCATTTTTTGATGGCATTTTTCACTTGTTTCATTATCATAGGTGCGACGTTCAGAGTGGCCAATAATCACCCAATTAATCCCATATTCTAAGAGCATGGGAATGGAGATTTCTCCCGTATAGGCCCCATGATCGGCAAAATGGACATTTTGAGCAGCAACAATCATCGCTGGTTCAGCATTTTCTTTGACAACACCTAAAGAAAGATAAGTAGGAGCAACCCCCAAATCAATTTGATGATCGAGAGCCTTTTTTACTAATGGACGGCTGGCAAGAGCAAATTCTTTGGCTTCAACAGCCAATTTGTTCATCTTCCAGTTTCCTAACAATAATTTACGGCGCATAATCATTAGCCGAGAATATCGATGCCAGGTAAATGGCCATCGTTTTCAATCATTTCCAGCGAAGCACCGCCCCCTGTCGAAACATGAGAGAAATCTTCGACATATCCAAATTGTTTGATAGCGGCTGCAGAATCACCACCACCACAAACAGTAAAGGCTTTGCCTTCTAAGGCTTTTACAGCTTTGCAAATAGCAATGGTCCCTTTTTGGAATTCAGGTTGTTCAAAAACACCCATTGGACCGTTCCAGAAAACCATTTTAGCTTTGCTGATTTGACTAGCAAATAGTTTATCAGTCTCTGGCCCGACATCGAGACCTTCAAATCCATCAGGAATGTCATTGACACTCACAACTTGAACCGTCTTGCGCTCTTCAGGCAAGAAAGCGTCACCGATGACAGTGTCAACTGGCAAAATAATTCGGCCAGCAGCTTTTTTGAGACATTCTTTGGCATAATCTAATTGATCATCTTCAACAGGAGAAACACCTGTCTTTTTTCCGAGAGCTTTTAAGAAAGTAAAAGCCATCGCTCCACCAATTAAAATTTTGTCACATTTATCAAGTAAAGAATCGATAACTTTAATTTTATCTGATACTTTTAAACCACCAAGAATGGCGATATAAGGGCGATCTTTTTCCGAAACGCGTACGCAACGTGTAAGATTGGCAATTTCTTTTTCGACGAGATAACCACAAGCGACAGGTTTTCCTTCGCTCTTTAAAATCTCGGGTACCCCATAGGTCGAAGCATGAGCGCGATGAGCAGAACCAAAAGCATCCATCACATAAGCATCAGCTAAATTAGCCCAGATCTTGGCGAGTTCAGGATCATTTTTCTCTTCGCCCTTTTCATAACGGGTGTTTTGCATTAGCAAGACTTCGCCATCTTTTAATTCACTGACGGCCTTTTCTAATTCTTCGCCGCGTGTAACTGGAACAAAAATAACTTTTTGATCAAGCAATTCGCCTAAACGAAGAGCGATAGGGGCTAAATCATTTTTCTTTTTTTGTTCGGCAATAATTTCTGGCGCTTCTTTGTGTTTGATTTTGCCAAGGTGGCTAAATAAGATGACACGAGCTCCTTTTTTGATTAATTCTTTAATGGTTGGTAAGGCGGCAACAATACGATTATCATCGCGAATAATGCCATCTTTTAGTGGGACATTGAAGTCAACGCGGACAAGAACTCGCTTGCCAGCAACTTCCATTTTTTCAACTGTTAACATATAAAATCTCCTTTTTATAAAATAAGCACCCATGTTTCACCACAGGTGCCAATCTTAATAAGTTTGCACCGGGCAATTAAACCCTTTGCAGAAAGTAATTAGCAATTTTCTGAGAAGTACTTAATGGTGCGGACCATTTGAGTGGTATAAGAATTCTCGTTATCGTACCAAGAGACGACTTGCACTTGATAGAGATCATCGCCAATTTTGCTGACCATTGTTTGAGTGGAGTCAAATAATGAGCCATATCTCATGCCGATAACATCGCTAGAAACGATATCATCAACATTGTATCCAAATGATTCATTGCTTTCCGCTTTCATGGCAGCATTAATGCTATCCACAGTAATATCTTTACCTTTGACAACAGCAATCAAAATCGTCGTTGAACCAGTGAAGACAGGAACGCGTTGAGCGGAACCAATTAATTTACCATTGAGTTCAGGAATAACAAGACCAATAGCTTTCGCTGCACCAGTGGAGTTAGGAACGATGTTGGCAGCGCCAGCACGAGCACGGCGTAAATCGCCTTTTCTGTGTGGGCCATCAAGAATCATTTGATCACCGGTATAAGCGTGAATTGTGCTCATAATTCCAGATTGAATTGGAGCATAATCATTCAAAGCTTTAGCCATTGGAGCTAAGCAATTGGTCGTACATGAAGCGGCGGAAATAACATTATCTTCTTTTGTTAAAATCTTTTCGTTAACACCAAAGACGATGGTTGGTAAATCTTTGCCAGCTGGAGCAGAAATAACAACTTTACGAGCACCAGCTTTAATGTGAGCTAATGATTTTTCTTTGCTAGTATAGAAACCAGTACATTCTAAAACGACATCAACACCTAATTTTCCCCATGGGAGATCAGCGGCGTTTGGACAGGCATAGACAACAATTTCATCTCCATCAACAATAATACTGCCTGGAGTTAAGACTGTTTTACCATCTTCGGCGAGAACAGCCTCTTTATAGCTGACTTCGTGAAGATTTTGACCGATATAACCAGCGTAACCACGTTGAGCTGTATCGTATTTTAATAAGTTCGCTAACATTTTTGGGGAAGTTAAATCGTTAATTGCGACGATTTCATAACCTTCAGCCCCAAACATTTGGCGGAACGCTAAACGGCCGATACGACCGAATCCATTAATTGCAACTTTTACTGACATACAATAATGTCCTCCTTCGCTTGCGAGATATAGTATACACTATATGAAAAATCCTTTTCAAGCGAAATAAAAAAATGCCCACGAGGCACTTTCATAGAAAATGATATTTTGTAGTTTAAGGAAGTTTAAAATCGCTGAAGAGGTCAGCTAAGGAAATATTCAGAGCGTGACATATCTTTGATAAAATAAGAAAAGTGGGATTTCGATTGCCTCTTTCGAGATCTGAGAGATAATTTTTATTTATCTTTGCTGCAAGAGCAAGGGCTTCTTGGCTCCAGCCTTTGGCGAGTCGATAGGAGCGAATGCGCTGCCCCAAAATTATTAAATTGTTCATCCTTGAAGCCTCTCATAGATTTGATGAAGGGAGCGGAAGAGATGATTAATATTACTTTTCGTCACTGTCTTCTGTAATCTCTGTGATAGCAAAAGAGCTAGTTCCGTCATCGATGAAGCATCATTCTCTAATCTAATGTGACATAGTAAACGCATCTTAGGATTGCCGATATTATCAATTCCTAATTTCTTATCGATCACTTTAATCTCTTCAATTTGACGTTGAGAAGTTTCGTAAATTTTCGTGATATTAGCGGTATCGAGATTCGTCAAGCGATTAGCGTTGTTGGCGTAGTCGCGATCAACGCGAACATTTTCGAATTCCATACAAGCTTCAACAGCGCCAATGATAATCAAAAAATTAGCGATTTGGTCGCTCTTTTTAAAATAGATAATATATTTGTCGCGACGATGAACAATCTTTGGTTCAATATTGCTATTTTTATAGCGCGCAAAAAGATGTGACATCCATTTGGCATAATTCTCGGAATTTAAAGATAATTCCAAATGATAATTGGAAGTCATTGGTGAATTAACAGAACCAGAAGCGAGAAAAGCTCCACTTAAATACCCGGCGATGCTGCTATCATTCGAGACGATATTTTTCGAGATTTTGCCTTCAAAAAAAGAGATTTCCAAATCGGCAATAATGGCTTCAGTTTTATCGCCTATGTTTATTACATAGACGGTTTTTTTTCGCGAATTGCGATAGAAAGATAAATGAGCATCAGCTTGATAAACATCATTGATCGACTGATAGATAAACTTGGCAATTTTAGCGTTTTCCGTTTCAAGAGACAACTGACTTTGACGATCGTGAATAATGACTGATCCATTAATGCGGATGTAAGCAGAAAGAAGAGCTTTTAATCGCTCTTTATCTTCATAGGTATTATTGCATAACTCTTCTTTAACGATTTGGGTAAAAGATTGCGTTTGTCTCATAAATAATCCTTGTTGAGTTCGGGAGAATCGCGATGAATAGCCTCGGTTTTATACTGATGACTAAAATGTTCCGCTAAATAGTTAGCGACATAGGTAGAACGGTGCTGACCACCACTACAAGCAATGCCGATATTGTAAATTGGCCGCCCCGTATTTTGCACATAGACAAGATGAACTTCGAGAAAATTAACAATATTATCGATGATTTTTTGTGTTTCAGGAAAAGAATTCATGTAGTCAATAACTTGTTTATCTGTGCCGTTTAAGGCTTTGAGATTATCAATCCAATAAGGATTAGGAATATTTCGCACATCAAAGATCATATCTAAATCCATTGGAGTACCATTTTTATAGCCAAAAGAAACAAAATATATCGAAGTGATATTTTCGTCTTCCTTACCTGTTAATTTATTATAGAGATTAACTCGTAGAGATTTAATGCTCAGCGTTGAAGTGTCGATATAAATATCGGCATCCGAAAAAAGATTAACTGTTTCTTTATTATCTAGTTCAATCGCTTTATCAAGAGAGATCTGCTGTGTCAAGCAGCGGGGATGAACATGGCGACTTAAACGATAGCGTTTTCGTATTTCAGTGGGATCAGCGGATAAAAGAATGAGTTTCGTTTTAAATTCAGGATATTTTCGGCTGGATTCAAGAATTTGCTTGGCATCAAATAAAGAGACCACCAAACAAAATTTCTTGGTTTTGTAAGCATTGGTTAGAAAGCTCTTTAAAATAGCGTCAGTAGCTTCAAAAGGAGCGTTTTCGACAATATAATAACCCAGTTCCTCAAAAACGAACTTGGAGGAAGAAATTCCTGAACCAGATGGACCTGTTAATATATTAAGTTCGAGCATAGCATCACACTTCCTTAAGGTAAGAGGCAATTGATTTAGCGGCGACCATTCCATCATGTTCCGCGAGATAAATCTGGCGAATCGGACGAGGAAGAACATCACCACCAGCGAATAAGCCTGGAATGATGGTCATCATATTTTTGTCGACGGGAACATTACCGTTTTCATCAAGGACGCCCTCAATTTTCACAAATTGTGTATTGGGAATTTGACCAATTAAAGGGAAAATACCATCGATTGATAAGGTTGTAATTTCTTCGGTTTCACGATTTTGAATTTTCAGGCCTATAACTCGATCCGAAGCTAAAATCTCTAAAGGAATAAAAGGTGTGAGAATAGTGACATTAGGTTTCGCTTTTAATTCATCGAGAAGTTGATCTTTACCACGAAATTCCACGCGGCGATGAATAAGGTAGAGATGATTGACAATATTTGAGAGATAGAGCGATTCTTTTAAGGCGGAGTTACCACCACCAACGACAGCGATGTCCGCTCCTTTAAAGAAGTGTCCATCACAAAGAGCGCAATAGGAAATACCATGACCTAATAAGGCATCTTCATTTGGAAAACCTAGTTGTTTTTCTTTTGTGCCAGTCGCAATTAAAACCGCTTTAGCGGTATAGGTATTTTGTTCACATTTAAGCGTGAAAATATTGTCATTCTTCGTTAATGAAATAACATCCTCACCAATGATTTCAATTCCTGATTGGTTGATTCTCTCAAAAAAAGCGTAAGCCAAATCAGGACCAGGTACTTCTTTGAAACCGGGATAATTATCAACGCGGGGCGCGATGTTTACTTTTCCTCCTGGAGTGCTTCTTTCAATAATGGCGAGTGAGGAAAAGCCAGCTTCTTTTAATTTTAAAGCCGCGCCGATGCCACATGGACCACACCCGATGATTAAGACATCATAATTTTTATTCATCTTGTAAGACCTCCCACAAATTTTTAAAAGATTGAATTTGATATTGGGGTTTTAACGAAGGATTGATTTTTCGTGGACCCCATTGCACTAAGGCGACATCTACCCCAGCATTTTGGCTGGTCATATAATCGATATCGTTATCGCCAATATAAAGAACGCGATGATGATCAGTTTCCTTTAAAATTTGCATTGCTTTTTCAATGCCTTCTTCTTGAGGCTTGCCGTGAATGACATCATCAAATCCAATAATAGCATCAAAGATGTTTTCAAAACCTAAAAGTTGCAAACAATAAAGAGTTGTCTGATGAATTTTATTCGTCACGATACCTAAATGATAACCTTCTTTTCGCAGAGATTGAAGAATCTCCTTGGTCTGAGGATAGGTCTTCAAATATCGTGGATAGAGATTCCAGGAGATATCGTGAAATTCTTTGAGCAATTCTTCTTGATTCTGAAGAGGAAACTCTTTTTTGAGTGTCTCTCTAATCGGCGGACCCGAGAAGAGAAACATTTGTTCGGAAGAAGCTTGATATCCTGGGCGATACTTGGCATAGAGACGAATAAATGTTTGCGCGATTAAATCGTCAGTATCCACTAAGGTCCCATCCATATCAAACAATAGAGTGCGATATTTTTTAGGCATTTTCGCTCCTTTTCAGACGATATCCACGAACGATATAAGGAATGGAAACGGCCAAACCGCCAAACAAGGAAATTCCCACTGTTAAGATAATCAGTCCTAAATTAAAGGGAGAGAATCCGACTTGTAAGGTATGATCGCTTTGCGCAATCATGACGATTGAACAAATGATTAGCGCTAAACTGACAAAAAACAAAACACTAGAACCAATAAGACCAGTTTTAAACCATGAAGTTTTTGGTTTCATAAGTCCTTTTTTATTTTTAATAATATTACGAATAGTGTGATTTAGAATAATCGCCAACGCTCCAAAGGCAATAAAAGCAAGTGACCAGAACCAACTCCAGAAACTGTCCATGATGTATCGACTATCTCGCAAGGGTTCCATAATGGCTCTCACGAGACCGTACCAAATAAAATAGCCAGCCGCTAGATCACCAAAATCAGTGAATTTACGAAGCTTTTTACCAAAGAGATAGGCGATGAGAAAGAAACCGAGCAAATTAATGGCCCCTTCAATTAAGAAGAGAGGGACAAAGATATTGCCATTGCCTTGAAGGAAAAGGTTGGTATTCCCATCGTGACCAAATTGCATATTATTATAAATAATTTTTGGGAGCCATGACCAATAAGTACCGCTCATTTCAATTCCGTGAACTTCGCAGTTAAAGAAATTACCCCATCGTCCCACGGCTTGAGCAATTAAAATTGAAGGTAAGGCGATATCCATAATGATGAAAATGTTATAGCCTTTATTTCGCCACATAAACCAGAGAACTCCCACGACAATGCCAGTTAAGGCTCCCCCTAAAATAGTTAAGCCTCCATTCCAAATTTCAAACATGGACATAGGATCATTAGCGAACTCGGAATTCCAATTGCCTATGACATAAAACAAACGAGCTCCGATAATGCCGGCGGGAAGCGCAACGAGAAAAGTTGATTCTAAAATGCCATGTCTTCCATATTGGCGATATAGTTGATGGTCGCAATAGAAATAGACAATAATCGCGCCCGTTAGAATGCATAATGCATACCAAGCGATGTTAGGTTTTTCGCCAAAAACACCAGGATAGGCCCACCCTTCCTCAAAATTGATTCCGTTTGGTAATGGACTAGTGAGGTTAATATAGTCTGCGAAACCATCTAAGGTTACAAAGAGAAAAATAAAGGACGAGATAATTGAAATTATCATCCAACGAAAAAACCATTTATCTAATTTTTCATTGATGTTTTTTCCATAGTAATGAGTAATAAAAAGGGTGAGACCAAAGAAGAAACTAAAACTAAAAATCAATCCGCCTAAACCGGCTGCTAAATACTCATTCCATTTCGCGGTAATGTCATTCATCGCATAAATAAAGAGAAAAGCCGAAGTGAGGCTGACCGCGAAAGCAATTCCGTAAATGAGCAGTTTCTTTAATAAAATTTCATACGAAAGTTTTTGTCCTTGACTCTTCACGCTTTTTGAAACATTGATTAAGCCAAGCACAAGAATAACAATGGCCCCGACAAGGAAAAGAATAAAAAATATTAACCCTAAAACATTCATATTAATGGTAATGTCCTTTCTTCAACACATTTTTTAGATATTGACCTGTATAAGATTTTGGATTTTCGCTGACCTTTTCTGGTGTTCCGGTCGCAACAACGCTCCCACCTTGATCACCACCATCTGGTCCTAAATCGATAATATAGTCGGCGGTTTTAATCACATCGAGATTATGTTCGATTACGATGACCGTGTCGCCATGATCCACTAATCGTTGCAAGATTTTAAGTAGTCTTCCGACATCATCACTATGAAGACCAGTCGTCGGCTCATCAAGAATATAAACGGTTTTGCCAGTCGGTCGTTTCTGCAACTCGGCTGCTAATTTAACTCTCTGAGCTTCACCACCTGATAAAGTGGTGGCTGGTTGTCCGAGCTTAATATAATCAAGACCAACATCATAGAGAGTTTGTATTTTTTTCTTTAATGATGGACGATTTTCAAAGAAATGAAGAGCGTCCTCAACGGTCATCTCTAAAACATCGTAGATATTCTTCCCTTTATATGTGACTTGTAGAGTTTCGTCGTTATAACGTTTACCCCCACAAGAATCGCATTTGACATACACATCAGGAAGAAAATTCATTGGAATTCGCACAATGCCCGCCCCCTGACATTCTTCGCATCGGCCACCGACAACATTAAAGGAAAAGCGACCTTTAGTGAAACCACGAGCTTTAGCTTCAATAGTTTCAGCGAATAGATCACGAATATTATCGAATAATTTAACATAAGTAGCGGGATTGCTACGAGGAGTTCGTCCGATGGGCTCTTGTGAAACATCGACAACTTTATCAACATTTTCTAAACCGGTAATCGAAGTAATTGGTCCAGCGAGCATTTGCTCTTTGCTAAAATACTGTTTGAGATGTAAGAAAAGAGTTTGAATAACTAATGAAGATTTACCACTGCCTGATACTCCAGTAACAACAGTAAATGTCCCGAGAGGAAAATCAACATTGATCTTTTTAAGATTATTGCAAGTGGCACCGCGAATTTTAATAAACTTGCCATTGCCTTTATGACGTTTGGTGGGGACAGGAATATATTTCTGACCTGAAAGATATTGACCCGTAATACTCGCGGGGCATTTTTCGATGTCTTCTACCGAACCAGTGGCGACAACTTCGCCACCATGAACACCAGCACCAGGACCAATATCGACGATAAAATCAGCGCTTTTAATCATTTCATCATCATGCTCAACAACAATAAGAGTATTTCCTAAATCACGCATTTCTTTTAAAGTGCCAATCAGTTTTTCACTATCTCTTTGATGAAGTCCAATGGAAGGTTCATCTAAAACATAGAGAATGCCTGTTAACTTGGAACCAATTTGTGTCGCGAGGCGAATTCTTTGTGATTCACCACCTGATAAAGTCAACGCCATTCTCGATAAGGTGAGATATTCCAGACCCACATCGCACAAGAAAGAAGTGCGATTGTCGATTTCTTTAATGACTAATTGAGCAATTTCATTTTGATTTTGACTGAGCTTTTGTGGCAGTTGACGAATCCACGCTCGTAATTCCTTGACTTGTAAGGAAGAAACTTCAAAGATATTTTTTTCATCAATTAAAACCGAAAGAGCTTCAGGATTCAATCGAGCTCCATGGCATGTTGTGCATTCAGTATCATGGAGGAAACGAGCGTAGTAATCTCTCATCCAATCAGAAGTTGTTTCACTGTAGAGACGCTCGACTTTATTTTTGATTCCTTCGATATATCCAATGCGATTATTAGTGTTTCCCGAAGATGATTTTAAGGTATATTTTTGAATATCAGGTGAGCCGTAGAAAATAATTTTCTTTTGAGCTTCACTCAGATCTTTAAATGGAACATTCATTGGAATTTGATATATTTTACATAGTAAAGTAAATTCTTGCCATTCAAGATTCTGGGAGCCCACCATATGACGATAGTATTCAATAGCTCCGTTATTGATAGTCAATTCTGGTTTAGGGACTAAAAGGCGCGGATCAGCCTCACGCTTAATGCCTAAACCTTTACAATCTGGGCAACATCCGAGTGGAGAATTAAAAGAAAATAAGCGCGGTTCAAGTTTTGGGACAGAAAAACCACAAATGGGACAGGTGTGTTTATCGCTCAAGACTTTCTCTTCAATATCAGAAAGAATGACTAAAAGACCATGGGACCAATCAAGAGCAGTTTCAATTGATTCAAAAATACGCGTCCTTGCTTCAGGCTTGACGATAATGCGATCGACGATGATATCGATATCGTGTTTTTTATTTTTATCAAGCTCTTTGATTTCATCAATAGTCATTACTTCACGGTCGATTCGTAAACGAGTAAAACCATTTTGACGAATTTTTTCGATGATGTCTTTTTGGCTACCTTTTTCTTGATGAACAACAGGAGAAAGAAGTTGAATTTTCGTTCCTTCAGGATAATTTAAAACTTGATCGGTCATCAAAGTGGGCGAAAAAGAAATAATAGGAATATGGTGCGTCGGACAATAAGGAATTCCAATTCGACCATAGAGAAGTCGTAAATAATCATATATTTCAGTGACAGTTCCGACCGTTGAACGAGGATTATGTGAAACACTTTTTTGATCGATAGCAATACTTGGAGATAAGCCATCAATCGAATCGACATCAGGCTTATTATAATTTCCTAAAAATTGACGAGCATAACTCGACATCGATTCCATATATTTTCTTTGACCTTCTGCGAAAATGGTATCGAAAGCTAAAGTTGTTTTACCACTACCAGAAAGCCCAGTAAAAACGACCAATGATTCTTTAGGTATTGCTAAATCAATGTTTTTAAGATTATTTTCTCGAGCGCCTTTAATAAAAATTTTTTTGTTCATAACTTTTGATTTATTCTATCAAATAATTCAAGTGATAGAAATGATAACACTTTTTAGTGTTCATATTTTCAAAAAATAATATAATAGAAAGGATTCGGGACGTAGCGCAGTTTGGTAGCGCACTACCTTGGGGTGGTAGGGGTCGTGAGTTCAAATCTCATCGTTCCGACCATTTAAATAAAAAAGTCTTAGAAAATTCTAAGGCTTTTATTTTTATATTTGAGCAATAATTGAGTCAATATCATGAGAATTAATAATAAAGATATGATGGAAATATTCTCTATCGTCATCGTCAGGCAGTTCAAATTTGGCGCACAAAAGATCTAAAACATCTTCGGGAACAGGGAAAGGCCGCTCCGCATTTTGTTTGTTGACAATATGTCGAGGAAGGTTAAACAACACCAAATCAATTTCATCAAATAATGGTTTAAGAAATTTTGTTGCTTCAATACGATAAGTCGAATTGCTATGAGTGGCATCAAGCACCACCACTCCCTTGGGATCAGTGGCGTAAACATAAGCGAGTTTATAATACATTTTCCACATCAGGCGATCTTCGGATAAATCTTGTTGATTTCCTAATATGACTGTTCGTAGAGCATCGCTTGAAACGACATAAACATGGGAGCCTTTGGCTTTTCTTAAACTGGCCGAGAAATAGGACTTTCCACTTCCTGGAACACCAGATAATACAATTAATTTTGCCATAATCTTTTTCTTGAAACTTATCTTAACAAATTGAGAACTTAATGTGAAGATGGGAGAAAAACGAAAAAGCAGGATATTATCCTGCTAAATGATTAAAATTTTGTGATATTGATGCTTTATTCGCGAGCCTTGCTTTTTAAATCAGCAATTTCCTCTTCGCTGAGGATGCCATATTTTAAAACGAGTCTAGTTTTAGCTTTAATTTCTTTTTTAACATCCTTCAAAGCTGTTTCATTTTCTTTACGATAAGCAATTTTACGTTTCACGCTACTGACAAAAGCTGATGGAACATATTCAGAAATAATCTTGTTTCCTTCTCGCCATTGACGGTAATTATAAGTGTGACCAGAGATAACTTTTACGGAAATATATCCACGAGGCAAATCGTTGATCGTCTTTTCAATTTCCTCTTCCTCTTTAAACAATTCCAATAAGCACTCAACTTCTCTTTGATCCTTTTTCATGATTATAACCTGTCCTTAACCTACCCAAATAGTATATAAAATATTTCATTTATTGGCAAGAAAAAACAGGTATTTTTTTCAACACCTGTTTTCTTGTTTTATTATGCGCCTAATTTCTTGATTCTTTCAAAGCGTTCGCGAGCAGATCTTTCTGATTTAGTAAGTAACTCTTCTGAATGTTCTGGATTTACGCGTGGAAGTTGAGAGAATCGAGTTTCAGTCATGACGAAATCACGGAATTTGCTATAGTCTGGTTCTGGCATATCAACAGTTAGAGGTGATTTGCCTTCAGCCACCAAGCGTGGGTCATATCGGAAAATGGGGAAGTAGCCACAAGCCACCGCTTTCTTTTCTTGTAACATAGAGTTAGATAATCCACCTTTAATACCATGGTTGGCACATGGAGAATAGCAAAGAACAATACTTGGTCCATCATAAGATTCCGCTTCTTTCAAAGCTTTGATAGCGGCAAGTGGATTGGCTCCAAGACTAATTTGAGCAACATAGACATTGCCATATGACATTGCAATAAGAGCTAAGTTCTTTTTCGTTGTCACTTTACCAGAGGCGGTAAATTTAGCAATTGAACCAGTCTGTGAAGATTTGGAAGATTGACCACCTGTATTGGAGTAAACTTCGGTATCAAGAACCAAGATATTCACATCTTCTTCATTAGCTAACACATGGTCGAGACCGCCGTAACCGATGTCATAAGCCCAGCCATCACCACCGATAATCCAAATTGATTTATCTTGTAAGTCACGTTCATAAGCTAATACTTCTTTCACAGCTTCGTCTTTGCTTGCTTTTACTAAAGAGACGAGTTTTGGAGCAATTGAGCGCATTTCTGCACGGTTTTTAATATTTTCGAAATATTTATCAATAACTTCTTTTAATTCAGGTTCGACTGCTTCGCTTTCCTTAGCGGCAGAGAGAATTTCGATAATACGCTTAATCTTCGCATTGGTCGCCACTCGCATTCCGTAGCCAAATTCAGCATTATCTTCAAATAATGAGTTAGCCCAAGCAATGCCTTCACCATTCTTATCAGTGCAGAATGGAGTTAATGGGGTAGAACCACAATAAATGGAAGAACAGCCAGTAGCGTTAGCAACGAGCATGTCTTTGCCAAATAGTTGTGACACAAGACGATAGTAAGGAGTCTCGCCACATCCTGCGCAAGCTCCAGAAATTTCCATGTATGGCATTAAGAAGCCAACACCTTTAACGGTTGATTGCATGGCGGCTGGTAACTTATCACCTTTGAAGGTAACATGCTTATATAAATAATCAGCGGCTTCTTCTTGAGGGAATTGTGATTTAGCTTCCACCATCTCAAGAGCCATCATATCTGAAGTTAGTTTCTCACCAGGTTGTAGTTTGTTAAGAGCGGCTTTATTAGCTAAACATTCAGTGACGCAAAGACCACATCCAACACAGTTTCGTGGTGACACTTGAATGCGGAATTTTAAACCTTGTAATCCTGGCCCCATTGCATTGAGGACATCATCCTTAGCGATACTTGGAGTAGCAGCTAATTCTTGCTCATCCAATAAAACAGGACGAATGGTCGCATGAGGACAGACAAAGGCACAAGTATTACATTGAATACATTTATTCTTATTCCAATGAGGAACACGATCGGCAATACTACGCTTTTGTTGGAAGGTAATATCATTTCTCATCGTGCCATCAAGAAGTTCATATTCCGTGAATTTACTGACGGGAAGATCGTCGCCGTTGAGGTTGTCCATAATCGCAACATAAGAATCAAAGTAATCATCACCAGTTAATTTATGTTCCATTTTTGGCGATAGATTAATCCAAGCAGCATCAACAGGAACTTCGCGCAAACCTTCTGTTCCAGCGTCGATGGCTTTCCAGTTCATTTTGACGATGTCTTCGCCTTTTTTGGCGTAGCTCTTCTCCGCAAATTTTTTCATCCATTTATTAGCTTCTTCATAAGGCATAATATCAGGATTTAAGTAGAAGAAAGAGGCTTGTAAAATGGTATTGGTGTGGCGTCCCATGCCAATTTCATTGGCAATTTTGTTCGCATCAATAACATAGAATTTAGCTTTCTTTTTCGCTAATTGATATTTCATACGGTTGGGCATGGTTTTAAGAAGTAATTCATTGTCCATATCAGTATTTAATAAGAAGATACCGCCTTCTTTCAAATTCTTAATCATGTCGAATTTCATGATATAAGTATCAAGAGAGCAGGAAACAAAATCAGCATTTTGAACATAATAGGTCGAATGAATTGGAGTTTTGCCAAATCGCAAATGTGAGCGGGTTGTTCCGCCGGCTTTACGAGAATCGTAAGCAAAATAAGCTTGGGCATATTGATGAGTAGCATCACCGATAATTTTAATGGAAGATTTATTAGCTGAAACCGTTCCATCAGAACCTAAACCATAGAATAAACAGGAGGTGTAATTAGCTTTGACATGGAAAGTTTCATCGACAGGAATGCTGAGATGAGTAACATCGTCAATGATTGAAACGGTAAAACCATTCCAAGGCTTCTCACTCGCTAAGAAATCGTAAACTGATTTCATATCTTTTGGTTGCGTATCTTTGCTACTTAAGCCATAACGGCCACCGTAAACTTCGACATTAAGACCAGCTTCTTTAATGGTCGAAACGACATCGAGATATAAAGGCTCACCTGTCGCTCCCATTTCCTTAGTACGATCAAGAACCGCGATTCTTTTGACGGAACTTGGAATCACACTTAAAAGATGTTTAGCGGAGAAAGGACGATAGAGATGGACTTTGATTAAACCAATCTTTTCGCCTTTAAGTTCGTCGATAACTTCTTTAATTGTTTCAGTGACAGAACCCATCGCAATAATAACGCGATCGGCATCTTTGGCACCATAATAGGTAAATGGTGCATATTCACGACCAGTTAAGCGAGTCGCTTCTTTAAAATATTTTTCCGCAACTTCAACAACATGAGCAGCGTGTAAATTTTGCGCTTCACGACCCTGGAAATAGATATCATCGTTTTCTGCACCACCACGTGTTACAGCATGAGTGTGTGGGTTAAGGGCACGAGCGCGAAACGCTTCGACCTTATCCATGGGGAGCAATTTTTTCCATTCAGCATCATCGACAAATTCGACATTCTGAATTTCATGGCTGGTTCTAAAACCATCAAAGAAATGACAAACAGGATAAGATGCATCAATCGCGATAAGATGAGCAACTGAAGTTAAATCAGCAATTTCTTGCACACTATGCGAGCAAATCATGCAAATACCAGTTTGACGAATGGCGTAGATATCTTGTTGATCACCAAAAATTGATAAACTACGAGTCGCTAAACTACGAGCTGAGACATGTAAAACAGCAGGGAGAAGTTCACCAACCCATTTATAAATATTGGGGATCATTAATAATAAGCCTTGACTAGCGGTGTAAGTAGCGGCTAAACCACCAGCCTGCAAAACACCATGAACGGCACCAGCCGCTCCTGCTTCAGACTGAAGCTCGCTCACTTTAACGATTGATCCAAAAAAGTTCTTTCTCTTTTGCGAAGCATAAACATCAATGTTCTCAGCCATCGGAGAAGATGGAGTGATGGGATAAATAGATGCCACTTCAATAAAATTATAAGATTCGAGTGCTGCGGCGGTATTACCATCCACCGAGAGCATTGTCTTTTTAATTTCCGACATTTTAATTTCCTCCTAAAAATACCAACATAAGTATAATAATACTTACTATTATTTACAAGGAAATAACAAAAGAAAAACCCTCATTTGAGGGTTCAACTTATTTAATTGATTGGAGATATTCTTTGACTTTATCCTTGAGATCTTCGCGTTTTAAAGAAAAATCAATTGTCGCTTGCACATAACCAAATTTATCGCCAATATCATAACGACGTCCAACAAAATCATAGGCATAAATTTTATCAAGGCGTTTTAGGGCATCAGTTAATTGTATCTCCCCGTTAGCTCCTGGAGTTTGATTCTCTAATAAATTAAAGATATCAGGCGTTAAAACATATCTTCCTAAAGCGGCATATAAACTCGGAGGATTGCTCTTGGGTTTTTCCACCATACCTTTCATCAATATAAGTCGTCCATCGATTTCTTGCGGATCGACAATTCCGTATTTTTTTGTTGCTTCCAGAGTAACTTTTTGTACACCAAGAATTGAACAGCCAGTTTGTTTAAATGCATTAATTAATTGAGCAGAAGCAGATGGTCCATCATCATTGACAATTAAATCATCGCCCAAAATGACAAGAAATGGTTCTTCGCCAATCATATCTTTAGCGCATAAAATAGCGTGGCCTAGCCCTTTTTGTTCAATTTGATAAACAAATGTAATTTTAGCCATTGTGGCAATTTTTTTGATCAACTCCGCAAAATCTTCATGGCCTTTACTTTTTAAATAATTTTCATAGGAAAGATCGCGAGAAAAGAAACGAATGATCTCCTCTTTATTAGGAGAAATAATAATAATAACTTCCTGACATCCACACTCAACAGCTTCTTCAACTTGATATAAAATAGTCGGCTTATCGATGATAGGCAACATTTCTTTGGGGAGTCCTTTAGTGGCAGGCAAAAATCGAGTGCCGAGTCCAGCGGCAGGAATAACAGCTTTTGTGATTGATTTCATGTTTATTTTTTCCTTTTTGCTTGTTCTTCCTGAATTAATTTTTTTAGAACCTTTAGTTCTTTGTCACTCAATTCAATATTTGGATCAAGCAAACCTCCGATGGTCATCTTTTTATATATAAAATCACCAAGTGAATCATATTGATCAAGTATTTTTTGTGTCACTAAGGTTTTCTTAATCACAACAGGCTTTTTTTCTTGAGCTTTAGCGATGTATTCTTCGATTTGAGGAATTAATTCAGTTAAATCGTATTCATAATCCATATTAATCATGGGATCAAAATAAGAAAGGGTCTCAGAAATAATTTCAGGATAAACACCGAGAGTACGAGATAATTTGTCAGCTGTTATGTATTTGGCTTTTGTTTTAGCCATGGCTGACAAATACTTTTTCAAAGTTGCAACGCTCGGTACTTTCATCATGTTTGTTTCCTTCTTTATTATCTATTTTATGTTTTTATGAGATATTTCTCAACTATGGGTTATTTTAAACAAAGAAAAACCGCCCCAAAGAGCGGAATTATTTTTTTGGTGATCCCTAAGGGATTCGAACCTTTGACCCACTGATTAAGAGTCAGTTGCTCTACCAGCTGAGCTAAGGGACCATCAATGCTTGATTATTGTATAACAATAGATTTTAGCAAGCAAGTTTTATGTTTTCAAAAAATTAAAATTATCACCACTATAATCGCTCGCAAGTATTGTTCCTGTTTGTTCTTTCATATAATCATATGCTAAATCAACTGGATACTTGCCTAGAGAAGCAATCACATCGCGATTCAAAAAATAATCATATTCTCGGCGATAATTTTGGTGAAAAGCCAAATAATCGTAAACAGCAATGAGATATGTTTGATCATCGATAAAAGTAAATGGGGTGGCAGAATAGGCATAATTTCCACTGACAAGTCGCAAGTCGGAACCCTTAACATTCATAATAATTGTTCGATTTGTAAAGGGGAAAGAGGCAAAAAGATCAGTATAAGTAACTTCCCCGACTGGTAAATTACTTCGAGCGTTATTGACCATGCCTAAACAAACATCATAGCCTTCATCGTGAGCGTATTCATACATTGCTTTAGCCATTAAGTTTGGAGCTTCTAAAGTTTTAGAAAAACTAGAATCGATAACTCCTGCCACCGAGACGGCTTTTTCTTGAAGTTCTTCGGTATAATATTGATTAACAATGGACTGTGTTGCTTCATCAGTTGAAGGATAATCATAAATCATGCTGCTTGAAGTATCGCTATTGCTATAAATGTCATGATTGACACAAGAGACAACGCCATCATCATATTGCAAAGAAAAGAAGGCAATATATTTATCATTGTTGGCAGAATTGAGAATAGGAATATTATTGACCAATTTATCAGCAAAAACATGATCGTGAGCCGTGAAAACACCATCGACATAACGTTTTCCACTAATCGGCGAAACATAGCTTAAATCGGACCTTAAATCAGTTTCAACACTACTAGTTCCGTCATGGCAAGAAGCGACAATCATATCACAATTGAATTCTGTTCTTAAACGATCGCTATTGCTCTTGATGGCTTGAATTGTCGATGCAAAGTCGATGTCGCTTACATTGGTTGAAAGAATATCTTCAATTTGAGCTTCTCCTATAACACCGATGATGCCAACGCGAAGTCCTGATTTTTCTACAATCTTAAAAGGTTGAACATAATCGACCAGTTGACCATTTTCCTGATTAACAATATTGGCCCCCAAATAAGAAACAGATGTTTCGGATTGATTATTTCGAATAATATCTTGTCCCCAATCAAATTCGTGATTGCCAAGTGTAAAAGAAACATATCCCGCGCTTTCAATCACTTTATTTAACATTGCTCCAGAATTAGCATTGCTTTGTAAAGTGCCTTGCCAAAGATCGCCATTGCTAATAAAAATATCTTCATTTTCACTAGCATCAGCTAAATCTTTAAGATAAGAAACATATTTAGCAACCTCAGGATAGTGCATACTTCCATCAATCGTATCAATTGTCACACCATGTTGATCGCCATTCCCATAAAAATCAATAGCGGTAACATCGGTTGGCTTATCATTGGGATTATACTCGCTAGTGTCAGTTCCATTGGTAATGTTAATTTGATAATTCTTTTTGCTCAGCGCTAAAGAAATGTTGTATTTTCCATCTTTAATAATGTCAACTTGCGTGTTGCTGTTTCCATCATAAAGAGCGACATTTTGACTGGCAAATGAATTATCTTTTATCACATAATTATTTTCTTCGAGAATAATGGATTTATCTTGATTAGCAATAATAAACGTGTCTCCAACTGAAAAATTCACATTGTTTGCAACAAATAATTCTTCATAATCTTCAGTGAATGTTTTCGTTAGTTCCACTCCCGAATCAACGCTCCAGTTACTTCCGTTTATATAACTTCCATATCCGATAGCGTACCATTTTTGATTATATTTAGGTCCTCCGGAACATGAAACAATTGCCAAAAGAGACAAAGCAAGAAAGGGAATGCTGACAATAGTTAATTTCTTATTCATAATAAACCTCGTTTCTATTTTATATGTTTAATAGTCAAATGAAAAGAAAAGACCCTCGATAGGGTCGATTCTTTAATAATTAATGGATTAATTAATAAACGGGAAATTAAGCAACAGCTTCAGTAACACTATAGAAACGAGCCACATAGTTGGTACTCACATAATCAATAAGAGTGCAACTAAAGGTTGTATAAGTTTTAGTGCTGCTAGTGCCAATGAAGAATGTTCCATCTTTGGTAGCAGTAGTATGACCAGTAACTTCAGTCACGATTGTGTTGTTAGTAGTATCGATTGTCCAAACAGTAGAAGCAGCAGCTTCAAATTTAATGTTGGTGTGGTCGCCACTAACAACGAGATTCATGTAAAGAACAGAATCATCAGCGAGAGTAACTTTGACACTGTATCCACCAGTAACGGCCACTAACATAAAGTCAGCACCATCAGCTGGGACATTGGTGGTTGCTGCATAGTAACCATCTAAAGCACCAGTCGCGTAGTAAATGTCAGGAGTAGCTAAATTTTGATGATCAAGACCAAACTTATAATTGGTGTCAGCTTGAATAGAAGTAATTAATGTTTCCACATAATCAGTTTGTGGTTCATCTTCTGTCCAAGAAGTACCAGCTGAAATTAAAACGATAGAAGGAGTGCCAGAATTTTCAATTGTACCATGATAATTCTTTAACGACATCGTCGCAGTAATTTGAGCGCCTTTGAGCATAACACCAGCAGTGTCAGTGTAATTATAGATTTCGATCATTTTTGCAGTGTCGGTTTCGCTAGCGCTATCGGCCATCCAATAGTTGGCGCCTGTGTTTTGCACTAAATAACCAGTCACGGCATATAGATTATAAGTTGAATCACCATCGTTTAAAGCGGCTCCAACTGCTAAAGCTTCAGTGACAGTAGCGTTGATGGTTTGTTGTTCAGCTGGTTTGTTACCAGTGCAAGAAACAAAGGTCGCGGATGGAGTTTCATTTTGATCGTTGTAGAAGGTGATAGCGCCATAAGCAACAGCAGTACCATCTTTCCAAATGTCATCATAAGTTAATGAATCGCCATTTTCTTTTGCACACTTATAGATTTCAAAGCTCGCTCCGCCTTCAACGGCAGGAGTTAAGAACCAAGAAACAAGGCCGTCATCACGACTGCCTGGAGCGTGGTAGAAAGAAGAAACAGTTCCAGAAATATAGAATTTTTCTGTTGTTGTATCTGGATTTGCGGATAATTTGGCCCATTCACCAACGATAACAGCATCTTCATTAGTTAATGGATCTTCAAGGGTACCTTCATGGCTAATGCCAAATTTGTCTTTATTGGTCGGTTGGCTACTGATAGTAACATCAACAGAATCCCATAAATGTTCATGATAGGTAACACTAATTGTGGCAGTGCCAGCAGCAATTGGCATGACAACTTTTCCCGCCACGGCAGCGATTGTGGAGTCGCTAGAGGAGATAACGAGGTGTTCGTTATTTAATTCGGTAGTAAGGTTAATTTCAGGTTCATAAGAAAATTCTAATGTACGTTCTGAACCACCAACATACCATTCTGCTTGCATTTCAGTCTTGTTGGAGATAGATAAACTATCTAAGTCGTCATAGCCTAAACCGCCATTACAACCGCCAAGAACTAACATTCCAGCAGCAATTACGATTGGAAGTAATTTTTTGTTCATAATTCCTCCTTTCCAATCAATAAATTTTGTTAAGACTTATTGGATAAAAGTCTTATTATTTATATCTTTTAAGAGAGCTTCATACATCACTTTTTTGTGCAATCCACGAAATGTGAAAGTAAGTCCAAACCCTAAAAGAATAACCGAGGTAAGAGCGAGTCCAAAGAAAACCCAGAACTCGGGGACATTCAATGTAATACGAAATTGATTGTCCGCTTTTCGCGAAAGAAGTAAGAAAATAATTGAAGTGACAAGAAGAATGAGACTCAGAATATTGTTGGCCATTCCTCGTGCAAAAAAGTTTCTTCCTCTTTGCAATTCAGCATGAGAAGCGCGAGATAAAGATTTGATATCTTCTTCACTAGCCCCTCTTACAATGAGATGTCCACAGCGAGGACAAATATAAGATATCTGAACATCATCAGCGATTTCGCATTCGCTACATTGTTGATAACTAGACTTTTTGGCCTCGATTTTATTTTCATCAATTTTTTTGCCACAATGGTAACAATACATATTCTCTCCTCCTTATTAATCTGTCACCCAACTCATACTTGTGTTGAGAGTAGGTGTCACTTGGAAAGTTAGATTACCACTAGTTGTTCTGTGCCATGTATAAACACCACTAATCATGAAGGATTTGCCCATGTATTCTTCTTCGGTATTCCAAATATCAGAAGGATTGGCAGGATCAAATTTGCACCATGAAACATTAGTGATATAGACATTGAATGAACATCCAGTAAATCTTAACGTGATTTCATCACCAGCCGTATTAATATAGAAACTACTAACCGTGACTGGATTCGTGACAGTTACAGCACAATTCAAACAATTAAATTCATTATTTGATGCAATCGTGCTCAACTCACTTGAAGTATATTCGAAAGTGTGAAGATTGTATTCGGTTTCCGCGTTTTCGGCAGCGGTGTAGATAATGAGTGCATCATCATCGCTTCGCAATGAAGGAACGGTTGGGAAATGGCCTTCGGCACCAGTTAATTGGAAACCAAATGTCTCACTATTTTGCGCTAGAGCACAAATTTGTAAATAAGTATTAACTGTCGTATAAATTGAGGAAGGAGCGGACATACCACAGAAGATATTAATTCCGGCCCATTCTCCACCAGGATAACGGCCACCATTTTCCTCGGAATAATAATCGACGAGATACATAGTTCCGTTAACAAAGCCAGCTACAGTACCAGTGACTCTCACTTTGGCATTATCGTATTTGTTCTCATAATTTGGATCTAAGATTGATTTTTCCATCTCAATTTTTAAATCTAAAAGGGAAGTAGTTTCGTAATCACCAGTATTAAATCCTGGCTCTGTTTCATCAGAGAAAAGACAAAGTTCAAAGTCTTCAGCCTGAGCTTGAGCAGCATAGAATGTATCGGAATAATCTGGCATTTCTTGGACATTTTTCACCCAGCTTAATCCTTCTTGAACAATCCAAAGATTAAGAAGAACTAAATCTTCAGAAGGAGCGTTTTTCTCTGTTTCGTTGATCCAAACTAATCCAACATATCTCTCGCCAGTTGAATCATGACTAGGGACTCCATAAACATCTTGAGCACTCGAAACGACAATCGTGCCATTGGCATTGGCATTATTTATCCTTTCTTTCGTGAATTCAGAGGCAGTATGACCCCATTCTTGAACACGTCCTGTTGATTCAGGAGTATCAATTCCATAATAACGGACCTTAATGATTTCAGAGCTTGTCGTTGTGACAACAGGATAAAAATGAGTTGTATCACCATCAATATTAAGAGCTAACGTGACTTGACCAACACCATCAGTGTAAAAGTCTTTACCTTCATAAGGCAAATTTAACTGAACAGAGCCATCATTGACATAATCAATAAATGGTTTTTCATTGCAACTAACAAGTCCAAATGTCGCCAATGCGAGAAATGAAACGATTGCCCCTTTGCATAAATTAAATTTCATATTTTTTCCTCCATAATAATGACAATGATTAAGCAATGTCTAATTTTGTTGTGGCAATTGCTGTATCAAATGTACTAGTCACATCTTGTCCCTGTTTAAGAACATTGGTAACAATACCACCACATTGGGTACGTAAAGTTGCACTACCAGGGAAAACGGCCGAGTTGATGTAAGCTCCATCAATATCGTTTTGAACACAAGTAGCAACTTTCGCATAATCGCCACCATTTTCAATGTATTCAAAATAAGTTTCGGTTGTGTAGCAAGATTGACGAACAGGAAGATATCCTTCTGAGCCATTACAAGTAAGCTCGACATTAACATCAGTGGAAGTTAAATATTTTAATAATTTCCAAGAATATAATTCAATTTGTGCAGCCTTTGAAGCGCTGTAGCGTGGATGAGTAAGCATCGTCAAGGTTGGACCCTGAGTAACATACTCAGCGTTTGATAAATTATCAGTTGGGACGCGAGCGATACCGACATCAAATGAGCCAGCTTCAGGGAAAGTGTAACCTGAACCACCAGATGAACCGATGGTAAAGATAGTTTGTTCTTCCTTAAAATAATTAGAACCATATTCGCCTTTAACGCCTTTTGTCGTTAAGAGACCAGCGTCGCATTCTTGCTTCCATTTTGTAACTAAAGCTTCAGCTTTTGCGCGGTTTTCGCCTGTTTCAAAGTCAATAACACCTTTTTTGGTCACACTATCAATAGAAGAATATCCAATTCCGTTTTGATAAAGTTTAGTGATGAATAAATTGCTATCGCTATCATAGAGAACGGGGCAATCTAGTTCGCTTGCCACATCACTCTTATGATCAAGTATGCATTGAGCCATGTCCATTAACTCATCCCATGTAATACTATTTAAGTATTCACTGAGTTGACCAGGAAGTAATGAAGTTCCATCATGGGCAGCTTCATAATATTCAGAATTGTAATATGGCAAAGCTCTTTGAACAGCGTCAACGTTATAAAACATAACTTCGGTTGATTTCATGTAAGGAAGTGAATACATACCATCACGAGTATAATGTGTTCCTTCATCAATAAAAGCACTGACAAAGTCGTCGATTCCTCTTGTGTCACCTAAATAAGCATCTGTTCCAAATGTCGTCTCAGGATTATCAATGAAATCTTGCATATTAACGACATATTTGCCAGGAGTGGTACCTTCGGCTTGAATATAATCCGCGACATGATCAGGATAAGCAACAGCAATAGCTGGACTATCGCCACCAGCAAAGGCAGTTTTAATCATTTGTGGCATATCGCTATATGCACCTTTATAAGCAAGGTTAACTTCAACATCAACGCCTTCATTGTTTTTCACTAATTGAACAAAATTATCAACTTTTCTTTGCAAAGCAGATTCAACTTTGTCACCAAATGTATGCCAGAAATCAATAACAATGGCATCACTGCTGTTAGTGTTGCAAGAAGCTAGCGCCACACACATGGCGCTTGCTCCTAGAAAACATAATGTTTTAATGATTTTTTTCATAATTTTTGTCCTCCTATTGGACAGGGAATGACCCCTATTTACATATCTAAGCTAATGGTTGAAACAGCAGTATTGAATTGTGTTTGAATCCATTCATCTGTACAAGTAGCAGGAGATGCGAGCAAGATGTTGGTCATTAAAGCGCCAACTTGATCACGGCAGGTAGATGAACCTTTGAATGTCGCATTAGCAAATAAATTGTCGGTAACTCCAGTACAATAAGTGGCTGTACGAGCAGCTAATTTATCAACAGAAGCATCAGGACGACCGGTTTCATCACAATATGAGAAGTAAGCTTCAGAAGTATAAACAGAAGTTCGGACCGGGAGATAACCAGTTGTGGTTGCCCAACGAACGTTTTGTGTTTTTTCAGCAAAGAATTTGTAGAATTTCCAAGCGGCTAATTCACGATCGGTATCGCCATGGGAAAGAAGAGCGATTGATGGACCTTGGTTGATAAGTTTGAAAGAACCATCAGCAGCATGTGGAACTTTTGCCACACCAACTTGATCAGTAAAGTCTTGTTGTTGATATTTGTATCCAGCGGTTGAACCAATGGAGAATAAGAAAGCATTCTTAGTGAAATATGTATTGATATAATCGCCACTACAAACACCTTGAGTCGCTAAATAATGATTATTAGCATATCCGTTTAAACTCTTCATTAAACCTCTGACATTAGCGTTATTGAAGTTTAAAACACCTTTGCCAGTTGCAGTATTAACATCTGTGTAACCATATCCATATTGTTCACATAATGTAATAAAGAAATTATCATCGGAATCGTAACCTAAAACACCATAATGGGATTGAGTGGTATCGATAATCTTTGATCCCTCAGGTAAAGTGTCATTATAAGTCATGATGGCAGGAGCTAAATGTTGGAACATATGTTCCCAAGTCATGTTATTAAGATAATCAGCGTTAATAACTTGTGGAACTTCCGCGTCAATAGCGTGAAGTGCTTCGCCTAAACCAGAAGCAAATAAAACGGTTTCATTGTAGTACATCGCTTCAGTTGATTTAGAAAGAGGAAGAGAATAAATGCCCTCTGTTGGATACATTTCGCCTTCTTCCATAAAAGCAGGAACCATATCATTTTGTTCAGCGGTTGTCCAACCATAAGTACTGTTTTGAATGTAGTCGGTTAAATCGACAGGTTTTCCAAAATCCATGTAACGAACGACATGATCTGGATAGCATTCTACTAAATCAGGATACTCGCCAGTTCCCATATCAGAAATAACTTGATCTCTTAGTTGATTATAGTTACCACTGAATTTGTTATTGATGATAGTAATGTTTTCATTTCCAGGAATTGCATTAAATTCGGAAATAAAAGTATCAATCAACTCAGAAGCAGTTTGGCTGTTTCTATGACTGAAAGTAATTGTCGTAGTGAGTGTTGTCTCACCACCGCCTCCATTACAAGCTGTTAAGATTGTCAAAGCAGCAAGCGGGAGAATTTTTAATAAGTTTTCTTTTTTCATAAAGAATCTCCTTTTATTTTATTAATTAGTCAAAGACTAGTTAATCCATTTTTAGCCTTTAATTCCAGCTCTTCCGACACCTTTCATAATATATTTACGGAAGAAAACAAAGAGAAGGAATAAAGGAACGGTGACGCAGAATGAAGCGGCCATTTGGTAGCCGTACTCAACGGTTCCTGTGTCAGGATCAGTAAACGCTGATCCGCGCAAAGCGTTAGAGATGAGTCGATATTCATCTTGTTTGGTAACTAATTGTGGCCAAATATAACTATTCCACGTACCCATAAACTTCAAAATCACAATTGATATCAAAGTAGGAGCGGCAAGTGGAACCATTACTTTCCATAAGAAAGACCAATCGGTTTTTCCATCAACTTTTGCCGCGAGATAAAGTTCATTAGGAATTTGCTTAAAATTCTGTCTTAAGAGATAAATGTAGAAAACACTAATCCAGAAAGGCACGATCATAGCGGCATAAGCATCAAGTAGGGTTTGATCTTTTATCCAGCCAAAGGCACTGACAGTTAAATAGTTGGAAATAACCATCATTTCACCAGGAATCATCATTGTCATCAAGAAAATCATGAATAAAGCTTCACGACCTTTAAAATTTAATCGCGCAAAAGCGAAGGCCGCAAAGATAGTCGTGATAATTGTACCTGCTGTAGATACAGCGGCGACAACGATAGTATTGAACATGTATGTCCCAAAATCAAAAACTTGGAAAACATAAGCATAGTTACTCCACATGACGATATTGGGGAAGAATGTCTGGACTGAAGCAATGATTTCCGTTCGTTGCTTAAGTGATGTGATAATCATCCAATAAAATGGGAAGAGAACAGTCAGGGCTAAAGCGAGAATGAAAACATAAGTGAATACTGTTGTTACAATACGCGTCACTTTTTCAGTTGAACGAATAGCATCAGCGGTTTTTCCCGCTTCTTTTAAAGATAAAACGATATTGTCTTCCACGTTTTCTTTGCGGAAGTCAATGTATTGTACGGGTTTTAAAACTTGTTCTGTCATTGATTAACCCTCCTTTAATAATGCACTCTCTTCTTGCTAACACCAAATTGTATAAAGGTGAAAACAAGAATAACGATAAAGAGGAAAACGCCTGCTGCGGCAGCGCGAGATGTGAAACCTTTTTCAACATTATCGTAAACGTAATAAACAATAGTTTCCATATCAGGAATAACGGAATTGGCTCCTAATGTACCAGGACCACCAAACATTGCCACAACCGCCGTATATTGTTTAAAGGCAGCGATGAAACTTGTAATCATGATATAGAGAATCTGCGGGGATAGAAGCGGTACAGTAATTTTGGTCAAAACTTTCCAACGTGGGCAAGAATCAACTTGAGCAGCTTGATAGTATTGCTTATCAATACCTTGTAATCCTGAGAGAAGAATGAGGATTTTGAAAGGTAACGAAGACCAAATGATATAAATGCATAATGGAATCATGGCAACCCATCGATTGGCGCCATATATCCAAGTAGTGTCAGTGTTGAAAATATAATTAATGATACCTTGATCATCAAAAATAACTGAGAAGACAAGACCAACAGCGACAGCGTTAGTCACATAAGGAAGGAAGAAAACGGTTTGAAGAAATTTCTGGAACCATTTAATAGAATTTAAAGCAACAGAAATAATAAGAGCTAACATGATAGCGATTGGAACAGTCACAAATGTGAGAATCAATGTATTAGGAATAGCGTATCTAACAAAGTTAACTTCTGTACCACCATTAACTTTAACAAGACCAAAAATGATTCCAAAATTGTCAAGAGTGAAACCAGAGAATTGGCCAGTAGCATAATTGTAATCTTTAGCAAAAGAGATAAAGATGGTGTTAATTAATGGATAAAGCAAGAAAATTGTAATAAGAACAACGACTGGAGCTAAGTAGACCCAAGCTTTCCAGTTATTTTTGCTTGCTACATCTTCAATTCCACTAACTTGGTAAGGTTTAGAAACATGTTTCTTACCAATCAAACGAACAATTGTTTTTTCGTCTGAGTGGTATCCTTCTTTAATATCAGGAACTGGTTCGAGGAATAAAGAATCGTTAGCTGAAATGACTTTCTCGCCAGGAGCAAGTTTCTTTTTCCTTAAACTTTTGAAAAATTGAATTATCTTATCAAGCATATCATCACCTACTTAATGTAAATTCTTTCTTCGGTTTCAGCATCAAAAATGAAGAATTTTGATGGTTTAATTTTAAAAGCAGCTTCTTTTTCATCGTTTATATCTTCAGATGAAATAATAATTTTGAATGACTCTTTCAAGCATTCTTCTTTATGAGCAACCAAGCTCACATCACGTCCGAGAATTTGAACCATTTCAATATGAGTATGGAAAAGATTGGTATCACTCGCGGTTGAAGCAGAAAATCCTTCAGGACGAATAGCGACATAAACGGCTTTATGTCCAATTTCTTGTTTGGCTTCAAAAATACAATCGTTGCCAATCATAACTTTTTTGCCTTCCACAACACCACGGAACACATTAATTGGAGGGGTTCCTAAAAATTGAGCGACAAATAAATTGGCAGGGTTATTATAGACAGTTTGTGGAGAATCAATTTGTTGCATTTCACCCAATTTCATCACGACGATTTGATCTGAAATAGACATCGCTTCTTCCTGATCATGAGTGACGAAGACAGTTGTGATTCCCGTTTCTCTTTGAATGCGGCGAATTTCTTCACGAGTTTGTAATCTCAAACGAGCATCAAGGTTACTTAATGGTTCATCAAGAAGCAAAACTCTTGGTTTTTTAACAAGGGCACGGGCAATGGCGACACGTTGTTGTTGTCCGCCTGATAATTGGCTAGGCTTTCTTTGAAGATATTCATCGACTTGAACTAATTTTGCTGTATCAAAGACAATATTACGTCTTTCTTCTTTTGTCAGTTTACGATGGGTAATGGCCTGAACAGTATCAGCCTCGACATCGGTTAGCTGATAAGTTGATGTCAATTCATCAACGACAGACTGAATATTCTCTTTGCAGACATGGTTAATCTTAAAATAAACCTTTGTGCAAACCTTATTAAAATATAATTTAAAATCAGAAATGCTTAATTTATGAATTTTGAAGAAGCGTTTGATGTCCTTTTCCAACTTTTTATCAATAACATTGGTTACAACAAAATGCGAAGTTTGGAATTGATGAACAGAGCGAATACTCTCTAAACATTTCTCGATTTTTAAAGCGCTTAATGCATAAACGCGAGCGATAATTTCATATCCATGTTGAGTATGGCTAATGACTATTTCTCCTGGTTTAGCAATTGTTTTAATAGCTTCTTTTACTAAAGTAATAGTTTCATCCATTTGGGAAATTTCAAATTGCTTTGCGAGAAGTCCCTTAAATGTTAATTCAACAATTTGGCCTTCGTTAACAGCACCAACTGTTGCTCTAAAACTGCTATCAAATAAAGCGTCACTTGTTTGAGATTCGCTTTCATTGACTAATTTGGCATCAATAATTTTGGGGAAATTTTCTGTGAAAAGTTTTTTAACATTTGGCGCAGTATCAAACAAACGAACAGTCAATGTTAAAACTTGCTCTGGTGAAATAAGAGGTTCAAAAGCAAAACTCTTTTTCTTTAAACCGATCTTTTTAGCTAGTGAGTCAGCACTTTGAATAATGCCATCAACAACATCATTTTTCTTCAGTTTATATTCATAAACAAGAACATAATCAAAGAATGTGACAAGTGGGACTTCGACTTGCAAATTTGTCAAAGGGAATTCGATATTCTTATAAATCGTCATGTGTGGATACAAAGCATAGTTTTGGAAAACAAGTCCAATTCCTCTTTTTTCTGGAGAAAGATTGGTGACTTCTTGGTCGCCAAACCACACTTCACCAGAAGTGGGGACATGCAAACCAGAGATCATGTAAAGTGTCGTTGATTTGCCGCATCCAGAAGGTCCTAATAATCCGACTAGTTTTCCATCAGGAACAGTAAAAGTCAAATCCTTAACAGCAATGGTATCACGAATATTTTTCTTCGCATCTCCCGGGAAAATTTTGGTTAAATCCTTAATTCTAATTTCCATAATATTACTCCTTAAATATTAGTTGGTGCCATCTTCGGCTTTATCTTGATCTAATTTCAGCATTTTAGCTTTTCTTCTCGTGTTGCTGGCTTTTGTTTGGACGACCATAAATTTTGTAAAGTATCCAATAATAAGAACGGAAGCAATCATGAAGATAATAATGAACGGATCAACAGGATTATATACAACAATAGCGTTAGCAAATAAGGTTGCTCGCAAAATAATAAATGTAACAGCGAGAATCACAATTGCCGAGCCACAAAGCCCTAAGAAAGCTTTAATAAAGTATTTTTTAGGTTTAACTCTTCTGAATTCATCATTTTTATACTTATTCTTCCAATAGAAGAAGAGAGCAATAGTTCCAATCACAAATAATGCGATATATGAAACCATCATAATGATGAGCAAAGCATTGACATCAAAAACGTTATTTGCAGCATCATCTGGCATGATATTTACATATCCAAATCTTGTTGAAACAGCTGATCGAGCAAGTGGCCCGTTTTGTCCATAAATATCAATGGTCACATAAAAGCCAACAAAATCAAGACTATGAAGATTTTTAGCCGTGAAATCAGAAGCGACTTCATTGTTTTTAAAAACGTAAGAAACTTTGTTAACTGGAGAATTTATAATGTATTGACTAACGGGAGAAGAAACTTGAAATTCAACGCTTTGGTTATCGCCATAGCCAACCACATAATTTGATTGAGATAAAGAAGAAATTCGATAGCGGATATATGATTTTCCGCTCGCAATATTAGCTTCATTGGAACGATAACTACTTGGGTTTAAAGATTGGTATAATTCATCAGATCCTTTTTTTAGAATTGCTTCAACTGATGTATAATTCATAAAACTGGATATGCCTTTAAAAGAAATATCAACAAACTGATCGATTGAATATGAATCAACAAAAGTTTTTTGAGGAACAATATAGAAGCAAGAATCGACATCGGGAATAATTTGAGATGAATCTTCATCTTTCGCATAAATGTTATGAATAACAAGACTATCGGTATCAACTGTTTCGCCTTTAGCTAAACTAATATCGATATTGAGAGTTGTTGAATAACTAGAAATCGATTTACCAACTGAATTGTAATAACCGTCGCTTGAAGATAAAACGAATGACTGGTAGCGGGTTTCGTTAACACCACCATTTAAAACTTGATATTCAAGATAAAGAGGGAGTTGCAAGCTTGAGTCAGTGGGAGACAAAAAGCCAAGAAAGAAGTTAGCGTTTTCATCGCCATAGAAACTCGCGCCACCACGAGCAAGAAAAACGCCGGCTATTTGAACATATTCGACAGTTGTAGGAACAATATTCCCTTCTGTATCAGTGGTATATTCAATAATTCTTGATAATTGGGCTCCATTAAGTCCGGGAACATCTTCCACATGATCATCATATGAATAACTATAGACAACGGAAGCGCCATGATTCCAATTTGATTCCCATTGTTCTGAAACCTGGGTTTGCGATAGTTCAACATAAAAATGAACACGTGATGAACACGCCTCCAAATTAACAAAACTATCATCGTATACGTAATTAATATTATTAGGAATGAAAATATTAATGTCTTCAGATGTATTCACTGGATCACTGAAAGAAAGAGTTGAAAAATCAAAAGCATTAAGATTGATGTACTCAGGGACCAAACCAAGAAGATGGTTACGAGCAATTCTCTTTGGCAAAATTATTTGTTTTCCAAGAGTAACATTAAGACTAAATACATAAGCTTTAAAACTCGGTATGTTATCAAAGTTATCATCTAAAGAGTTTGTTTCATCAAGGGCTGTTCGACCATCCGAATCCATGCCGGTAATCATATTGTAATATTCTTGATAATCTTCATCGTTTGGAGCAATGAGATAGGTTGATGTGGTATCAGAATATCCTTGACCACCAGTTGAGAAAGTAAAACCAAATGAATGACTTGTCTCAGTAATTGTTGAAGAAATAGTCAAAGCTGTGAGTTTAGAACCATCTGCTTGTGTCTCAGCGGCATTTGGTTCCCAGGCGCTTTTTTTGCCAACTTCTTTTTCGGCAATAGTCAAATTATGGCTATCAGAAAAAGAGCGATTCATTCCCATACTACTAGGTATAGCAGTAGCGGTAACTAAACATAATGAGGCAAATAAAAGCAAAATTGTTTTATTTTTCGTCATGTATTGAATGTCCTCCAATGTATAACATAAGGTCAACGTTATTATACACGATACTTGAGCGCACGCAAACGGAAAAAGAAGAAAAAGAAATAATTAAAAACGTCATTCTATGAAATAGTTATAATCCGCGTCGAACTTTAAAATCAACTGGTTTAGCATGTGTATCGATCCCTTTTAAAGCGATTTCTTCTTTTGACATATATATTTTTGTTCGATAGGTATTAACCTCAATAATTCCTAACATATAGTCGGGGAATCCTTGTTTCTTTTTTGAAAAAACCATCATGGTAAAGGAAATTAAAAAGGGAATTCCCACTGTAAAGAGAGACAAAATAAGCTCAGCAAAGTAAAAAATTGAGAAACGAGCGATAGCAAGACCGATTTTTGGGCTCAATAAACGAGAATCGATGCAACCGACATGATAAATAGCTTTTCCAAATGTCATTCTTCCACGGCGGAAGATGAAGATTGGAAGAAGATAAATAATTAAACCACTAAGGAGATAAGAAATAGGAATTTCAATAAAAACCAAAACATTGCTGAGATACTTAGCACAATCATAATAATTTGGCACTCTTGTGATTAAATAACCTTGAGCGTGCTCATCAATATATGGTGCGTATCCTTTTGTGTAGAAGTAGATTTCTCTTTCGATTTCACAATTTTCATTTATAACAATTTCGTTTTGATTATCTAATACAAAGTAATGATCGCCAGAAGAATTAGTCAGTTCATCACTGAGCATAAAACTATGATAATCAGCGAGTATTTCTTGATAATCTTCCGGTTCACAAACGACTTCGCAATAATTAAGAAAACCCACAATGGCTGATTGAGATCCGCTTATTTTAGCTGAACTTCCATACATATTGTCATCGTTCAAAACACTAACAATATCGGTAATATCTGTCACCTCATCAGGGAGGTATTTGTCAGCGCTATTAATATAATCGTTGATGTCAGCAATTGATGATAAGTCATTGGGAATATATAGGCAACTATCAACTTTTATGGTGGCCATTTCGGTGATAGTAGTTTGATATTTACTAGTTGAAGTAACAATGGCTCGAGTGCCGATAAAAAGCGAAAAGAAAACGAGAGCAAAGAAAATTGCATCGATGACATTTGCTAAAACCCGACGATAAAAAGGCGGATATTCATATTCCACTTTTATCTGCTTAGAATTAATTTGTTTTATTTCTTCCACTAATAGTTATTATAATCCTCAATGCTATAGATAGCATCTAAATTTTCGGTTGTGACACAAACACTTTGAGAACATAAGTCGGTCAAAGTTCGATTATATGAATTGAAAAGTAAAAATACCACGGAAACAATTTGAAAGAGAACAGATAAAACAAAGGTGACAATTAATGTGGATAAAGCAAAAGGAAAAGTCGCGCCAACGATAGTCATAGGCATAAAGAAACACATTGAAGCGTTGCTGAGGAAGGGATAAAAAGAGGAAAGGGCACTCTCTCTTTTAAGAAATAATTTCAAACGATGAACATTAATGCGCTGAACTTTCATAATTGACATGCCAATTGTTTGATGTTTCTTTCTAAAAAGAGGAATTAAAAGAAAATAAATGAGCCATGAAATCGCAAAAGCAATAATTGATGTATAGGCAAAGAAATTTTTATAGAATGTTTCAAATTCGGTAACGTAAACATCGGCTTCATTATACGATAAGTCAATTCCAGAGTAGGTTATGTCATTAATAGAAATATCGTCAATGACTTCTCCATATAGATTGAGAAATAAATTTTGGCCAATATCGTCATAATAATTTTCGGCATTAGTTGAAATATCGCTTCCGCTTGTAAAATAAGGAGCGAGTTCTTCTTTATATGGAGAGGCCAAAACATAATCATTCGATACTTTTATAAAGTACCCATCGTCATTATATAAATCAAAAAAGGAATCATAAGCGGATGAATCATTTTTGACATTATTAAAATATGTCCATATCACATCATTTGCAATTTTATGACCGTACTGAGGATAATTGACATTTGGAGATGTTTCTTCATCTAAACAATAATAGGAGAGGAAACAATCGAAAGTGTAATTTAAACTGTAGGAGAAGACATGGATATCATCTTCATCGTGATAAAATAGCAAATCATTGCCGTATAATATATCGAGTTTCATATCTTCGTATGTTGATGAAACATCGCTTTTTTTATCATATTGAGAAAAGACATATCCAAGAGGAACAACAGCGATATTGTATAAAACAAAACATAAAATGAAGGAGAGAAAATAATCAGCCCAAAAAAGTAAAAAACGTTTTCCTTTTCCAATCGGGGCAATTTCAAGAATTTTTGACTGATTTTGATCTATATCTACGCTCTTGATATCATTTTGCATATTCTTAATATACTTGATTTTATAATTATAAAAAATCTTTTTCTTCATTCATAAAAAAGCTCTCCCCGAAGAGAGAGCAATTTATTAATTGAATGCAACAATTATTTGATAATTTCGCTGACTGAACCAGCACCAACAGTACGACCACCTTCACGGATGGAGAACTTGGTACCTTGTTCCATAGCGATGGGGTGAATGAGTTCAATCGATAATTCAACATTATCACCAGGCATAACCATGTCGACACCAGCAGGGAGAGTAATGACACCTGTGACATCAGTTGTACGGAAATAGAATTGTGGACGATAGTTGCTTAAGAAAGCTGTATGACGGCCACCTTCTTCTTTCGATAAGACATAGACATGACCTTTGAATTTGCTATGAGGAGTGACGGTTCCTGGTTTAGCAAGAACTTGTCCACGTTGAACTTGATCACGGTTGATACCTCTTAAAAGGACACCAACGTTATCACCAGCTTCAACGAAGTCACAGATTTTGCGGAATGATTCAAGACCAGTAATGACGGATTTTTGAGTTGGACGAATGCCGATAATTTCGACTTCATCACCGAGTTTAGCTCTACCGCGTTCCACACGGCCAGTAACGACGGTACCACGACCAGAAATGGTCATGACATCTTCGATGGCGAGTAAGAATGGTTTGTCATCATCACGAACTGGTTCGGGGATGTAGCTATCAACCGCATCCATTAACGCGATAATGTTCTTTTGTTCAGCTTCATCACCATCAAGGGCTTTACGAGCGGAACCACGAATAACTGGGACATCATCACCTGGGTAGCCGTATTCATTTAAGAGTTCACGGACATCCATTTCGACTAAGTCGAGTAATTCTGGATCATCAACGAGATCGGTTTTGTTGATATAGACAACAATCGCTGGGACACCAACTTGACGAGCAAGTAAGATGTGTTCACGAGTCTGGGGCATAACGCCATCAGTACCAGCCACAACGAGAATCGCACCATCCATTTGAGCCGCGCCTGTAATCATATTTTTGATATAGTCAGCATGCCCTGGGCAGTCGACGTGAGCGTAGTGTCTATTAGCGGTTTGATATTCGATATGAGCAGCATTAATGGTAATACCACGAGCCTTTTCTTCTGGGGCAGAGTCGATTTGGTCATAAGCCGTTGCGACAGCACCACCTTGTTTTGCTAAGACAGAAGTAATCGCCGCGGTTAAAGTGGTTTTGCCGTGGTCAACGTGACCAATGGTACCAATGTTAACGTGTGGTTTAGATCTGTCGAATTTTTGTTTTGCCATAAATTGAAATCTCCTTTCCTTCGTATAAATTGTAGATTTGCAACGAATTCATAATATAGCAATATTTTTTTATATGCAATACCCTTTAAAGGTATTAAGCAACGATTTAGCGAGCGGAAACTCCGTTCTTTTTGATAATTTCATCCATGACGTATCGAGGACATTCACCATAATGGTCAAACTGCATGACGTAGTTTCCACGACCTTGAGTCATACTGCGAAGGTCGGTTACATAGCCAAACATTTCAGATAATGGTATATCGGCTTCGATAATTTTGGCGTTAGCTCTCTGTGATTCACCATTGATATTACCACGACGACGAGCGATATCGCCGATGACGTCTCCGTAATATTGTTCGGGAATAGTCACTTCGATTTTCATGATTGGTTCAAGGATGACAGGATCACATTTGTGAGCCGCTTCCTTTAAAGCCATGGAAGCCGCGATTTTATAGGCTGCTTCACTCGAGTCAACTTCGTGATAACTACCATCGAAGAGCGTGGCTTTAATATCCATCACTTCAAATCCAGCGACTAAGCCTCTCTTAAGAGAATCTGCTAATCCATCGCGAGTTGGCTTGATATATTCTCTCGGAACAGAACCGCCGACAATGGCGTCAACGAATTCAAATCCTTTACCGGGATTGGGCTCAAATTTGATCCAAACATGACCATATTGACCACGACCACCGGATTGCTTGATATATTTGCCTTCGCAATCACCAGATTGACGAATCGTTTCACGATATTCAACTTGAGGAGCACCAACATTGACACAAACCCCAAATTCACGTTTCATACGATCGACGATGATATCGAGGTGAAGTTCACCGACACCAGCGATAATGGTTTGACCTGTTTCAGCATTCGTGCGAACACGGAATGTTGGATCTTCTTCAGCGAGTTTTTGCAAAGCATTAGCCATTTTTTCTTGGTCAGCCTTGGTCTTTGGCTCAACGGCTTCTTCAATAACAGGATCAGGGAATTCCATTTTTTCGAGAATTACGATGTTCTTTTCATCGCATAATGTATCACCGGTAATCGTGTTCTTTAAGCCCACGACCGCACCGATATCACCAGCATGGAGTTCTTCGACTTCCTGGCGGTGATTGCTATGCATTAAAACGACACGAGCAATTCTTTCTTTCACACCTTTGGTGCTGTTATAGACATAAGAGCCACTTTTCAAAACACCACTATAGATACGAACATAGGATAAACGGCCAATGAATGGATCAGTAGCAATTTTGAAAGCGAGAGCTGCTAATGGAGCTTCATCACTTGGTTCACAGACAACTTCGTTGCCTCGATCATCTGTTCCTTTAGCGGCTGGAATGTCGAGTGGACTTGGTAAGTAATCAATGACACCATCAAGTAAGAGTTGAATGTTTTTGTTCTTATAAGCGGAACCGCAGAACACTGGGTGAAATTCACCAGTTAAGACAGCCTTACGAATGCAGTCTTTGGTCTGCTCAACGCTTGGCTCTTGACCATCAAGAACCAACATGAGGATTTCTTCATCAAAGTTTGAAAGAACTTCAAAGAGAACGCCTCTTAATTCTTCGACTTTGGCTTTATATTCTTCAGGGATGGCGACTTCTTGTGGTTCGTCATTGACGTTGGAATCATAAATCCAAGCCTTTCTTTCGATAATATCGATACAACCATTTAAGGTTGATTCAATTCCAATTGGAAATTGGACCGCTGCTGCATTAGCGCCTAAACGCTCATGGAGCGAGCGAACGCACATCTCAAAATCAGCACCGATAGCATCAAGTTTGTTCACAAAAACAATTCTTGGAACACCATACTTGCTACCTTGTCTCCAGACTGTTTCAGTCTGTGGCTCAACACCATTTTTTCCATCGAGTACCGTAATCGCACCATCTAAAACTCGGAGAGAACGTTCAACTTCAACAGTGAAGTCAACGTGCCCAGGAGTGTCGATGATGTTAATACGATTACCTTTCCAGTTGGCGGTAGTCGCAGCGGAAGTGATAGTAATACCTCTTTCCTGCTCTTCTTCCATCCAGTCCATCGTCGCTGCACCTTCATGAACTTCACCGATTTTATGAATTTTACCAGTGAAATAGAGAATGCGCTCTGTGGTGGTGGTTTTTCCCGCATCAATGTGGGCCATGATGCCGATATTTCGAGTATGGGCTAAATCATATTCGCGATTTGCCATATATTTCTCCCTCCTCGATTACCAACGATAATGAGCGTAAGCTTTATTAGCTTCGGCCATTTTATGTGTATCTTCTCTTTTCTTCACAGAAGCACCGACACCATTCGCGGCATCGATAATCTCATTGGCGAGACGATCTTCCATGGTTTTTTCATTTCTCAAACGAGAATAATTCACTAACCAACGTAAACCTAAGGTCACTTTTCTTTCTTTTGAGACCTCGGTTGGCACTTGGAAATTGCTACCACCAACACGTCTCATTTTCAATTCGACTTCTGGCATGATGTTATTAATCGCTGTTGCGAAGACATCCATGGCCGGTTTGCTGGTCTTAGCTTCGATTTTGTTGAAGGCAGTATAGAGAATTGTTTGGGCCGTTCCCTTTTTACCATCAAGCATAATCTTATTAATTAAACGTGTGATGAGTTTACTGTTATAAACTGGATCTGGTAACACGTCACGTTTTGTCGCACATCCTTTACGCATAATGTAACTCCTCCTTCAAATTAGTCTTCCGATGCTTTCGGTTTCTTTGAGCCGTAAAGACTGCGTCCTTGACGACGAGCTTCAATACCGGCGCAATCAAGTGTTCCACGGACAACGTGATAACGAACACCAGGTAAATCTTTAACACGACCACCACGAATAATAACAGTGGAGTGCTCTTGTAAGTTATGACCTTCACCACCGATATAGGCGGTAACTTCATAACCATTTGATAATCTAACACGGCAATATTTACGAAGAGCTGAGTTAGGTTTTTTCGGGGTCATCGTACCGACACGAGTACAAACACCACGCTTTTGACTAGAAGCTTGTTGAGTGGCTCTTTTTTTCAAAGAGTTAAAACGAGCTCCAAGGGCGGGAGTTTTGGACTTGGTAGTCTTATTTTGACGGCCTTCACGAACTAATTGGTTAATTGTTGGCATACAATTTCTCCTTTACTTTTTCCTTTTGATACAGTGCATATTGTATCCACAGTACCGAGCGTATCGCTTATCTTTCTTAAAAAACGACCTCTCGGTCTACGTGGCAATTCAATGCACACGCTCATATATAATATATAAGTAGTTAAATGCGTGCAAGAAAAAAATTGAAAATCTCAAGAAAAGCAAAACATTTTTATTAGTTTTTAGTTGTAAAAGTAATGGTAATTTGATCAGTGCCCATATGATTAATCATCATTGAATAAGGAAGTGGTTCATTGTTTTTATTAAAAGTGAAATCAGCGTAAGGGTCAGTATCCATGCCAAAGGTATCGTGATAAGCGAAAAGAGTGTTGTTATCAGCGGCAATTCCATTTTCAAAAGAATAATCTCCTTCAGCGGATAATAGATGACATAAAACGGATTGAGCAGTATTTGATGGTGAATTGTCATGGGCTAATCCGACATATAAAGAAGAGTAGGAAGTTAAATCTTCAGCGGTTAAATTATCAACATATCCAATTGGGGCTCTCCCGTTGGGAGCGCGATAATAAGCCAGACGAGCGTCGATATGATAGATGCGAAGTCCATGATAATTGGGATAATAGAAAACGCGACTTGTTCCCAAACTATCAGTATAGATATAGGAAGAAAAAGATGATGAATCGTTTAATCCGTCAGGAGTAAAATACTCCACTAATAAGTATTCATCATAAGGAGTACCATTCCATGTTGAAGTCGGGATAAGAAGAAAATCACCGCTTTCGGTAAATGAGCGGAGTGTGATTGTTTCGGCTTCTTGCAAAACATAAGGTGTCACCCAATGTAAAAGATACTTACTAAATGAGCAATGATCGCCGAGATTATAGTCCATCATGTCAAAAAAACCTGTCGGTTGATATCCATCTGTATCGATGGTGTTATAGTAATCGCGTAAGCCAAATAAATGTCCCACTTCATGGATAAAAGTATTGGTTTCCACATAGTGAGAGGAATAGGCTTCTTCGCCAATAAAATCAATGGAAGACCAAGCATATGTTGAGGCGAATGGAGCGTTAGTTCCTATGCTTGCTCGATCAACATAAGCCCAAAACAGCGATTTTGAATCATCATATTTTGGTGGATAATCATAGACGATATAAAGTCCACGAATATATGTTTGATCTTCGCTGAGATAATCACTTAAATCAAAATTATTGGTGATGAGCCACGTAACAACCTCATTAGCAATATCAGAACTCACTTTTAAAGGAGTGCTTGTCGCTTGAGCCTCTTCAATGGTGCAAGAGCTCGTGAACCAATCGGTCACTTGACCTTCAATTTGAACATGTCCATATGAAGATTTGTCATAATAAGAGGCCACTGATTGATAAGTCGTTTTAGTGGGATCGCCAAAAAATGCGTTTTGTAAAAGAATGGTTTTGTCTTCCTGCTGTGTTACCGTTGTGCCAGCAAAAGACATCGGAACAACCAATAGATGAGCAACCTCATCATCTTGAGAGAAGACGACATTATCATCATGTGAACTTTCGATTTGAGCGAAACTTGTAATCTCCGTTGTCTGTAAAGAATTGTTATTAAAATAGGCGGCGGCGGGAAGTTGATAAGTGGCGACTTCACTATGAAAAGTATCAAGTTCAGAAGTCAAATTGACATATGGAACAAATTCTAAAGAGGTCGTTCCAAAGCAAGAGGCGAGAACAAGGGTAAATGAAGTGAAGAGAATCCAACGTTTTTTCATCGTATATTAAATGTAGTTTCTTAATTATATCTTGTAAAGAAAAAGACTTATAAAGCCTTTTTAATCAAAAATCAAAAATCCTTTATTTTTTTAAAAAAACTCCGCAAAAATCAGTTATTTACAAAAAAAGCCTCAAATTTAATTTTGAGGCTTAAATGAGCAATTAAGCTTATTTTTTATTTTCTTCTTCGGCTTTGCGAATCTTTTCGTGAATAGCATTCACCGCTTTATCGTGTTCTTCGACATAGCGGTCAGAGACGACTTTCATCGTATCTTCGACATCGAATTTCTCAATGAGAGCATCTTCTGATTCTTCATCGACAAGGCCACGACCAGCGGGGATTAATCGACCAGTAATGACATTCTCTTTTAAACCATGGAGATAATCGGTTTTGCCTTTGATAGCAGCATCGGTTAAGACTCTGGTTGTCTCTTGGAAGGAAGCGGCAGAGAGGAAACTTTCGGTCTCCAAAGCAGCTTTTGTAATTCCGAGGATTAAAGGAGAGAAGACGGCAGGATGCTTACCATTTAAAATGGCATCCTCATTCTTTTCGGTAAAGGTGTTAATGTTGGCGCGAGTGCCAGCGAGCATATCGGTATCACCAGCGTCGACAACGAACACTTTACGGAGCATTTGACGAACGATAACTTCAATGTGTTTATCAGAAATAGCGATGTCTTGGCTGGAATAGACCTTACGGACTTCCTTAAGAATATAATTTTCCACTGCGGTTTCATCGCTGACTTCAAGAAGCTTCTTAGGAGAGATGGCACCTTCTGTAATCTTGCCACCATTCTTGACACTATCACCCTTCTTCACTCTTAATCGAGCGCCGAATGGAGTGGTATATGTTTTCTCTTCTAATTCATTTTTGACCGTCACATCGTAGCAGCCATTCTTTTCTTCAATCTTGGTAATCACACCACGAATTTCGGAAATGAGAGCTTCACCTTTTGGCGTACGGGCTTCAAATAATTCTTGAACACGAGGCAAACCTTGAGTGATATCGCTACCCGCAACACCACCAGTATGGAAGGTTCTCATCGTTAACTGCGTGCCAGGTTCACCGATGGATTGAGCCGCCATAATACCAACGGCTTCACCAATTTCGACTTTACGACCTGTCGCTAAGTTACGACCATAACAGTGTATACAGACACCATCTTTTGTTTCGCAACCAAAGAGGGAACGAATGACGACGGATTTAATACCAGCGTCCACGATGGCTTTCGCTTGTTCTTCATTGATCATTGTATTACCTTCAACGAGCACTTCACCCGTTTCAGGATGACAGACATCGTTTAAGGCATAACGACCAATTAGACGATCTTTTAAAGAAGCGATGACCGCATTGCGGGAAGTATCGCGAATTTCGCGAACTTCGAATCCATGATCGGTACCACAGTCTTCTTCACGGACGATAACATCTTGTGAAACGTCGACCAAACGACGGGTTAAATAGCCAGAGTCGGCGGTCTTTAAAGCGGTATCAGCACCACCTTTACGAGCACCGTGAGTGGCAATAAAGAATTCCGAAACGTTCATGCCTTCACGGAAACAGGATTTAACTGGTAATTCGACGGCTTCACCAGAAGTAGAACCCATCAAACCACGCATACCAGCAAGCTGGAGGATGTTAGACATATTTCCACGAGCCCCAGAATCGGACATCATGAAGATTGGATTGCGGACATCAACTTTAAATTGATCTTGAAGCTTGGCTTGAACTTCGTTCTTAACATCATCCCAAACCTTAACGACTTGAGTGTGACGTTCTTGATCAGTCAACAAGCCCATCTTGTACATATCAGAGAGTTTGTTAACTTTTTCATCACCAGCTTTAAGAATTTCTTCTTTACCTTTGACGATGTGAATATCATCAAGAGCAATGGAGAAGCCCGCGATGGTCGCGTAATGGAAACCTTGATCCTTGATTTTATCAAGAACCGCGCTGGTCTTAGGCTGAATAACTTCACCCCATTTGTCGACTTCGCCCGCTCGACGATCGTAACGTTGGAAAATTTCATTGATGATGCTGCCGAGATCTTTCTTTTTGAAAGGACTCTTTAATGGTAGTTTAGCGATATAGGCTCTCACATCTGTTCCGCGAGGGACAAAGTAAGAGGCGATGGTCGCTGGATCATCATTTAAATTCTTCGTGTTGACCGCATTTAAATAGGGGAAATCAGCTGGGAAAATAAGATTGAAAATAACCTTACCAACCGAAGTGATAAGATAACTCTTATTTTCTTCTTCGGTGAAATCTTTCTTCATCATCGCACTGCCGAGAATGGCGATACGATTGTGGAGATTAATTTGTTTGGTTTGATAGGCGAGGAGTAAATCATCGACATTTTTGAAGACTTTTCCTTCGCTAGCGGCAAATAATTCAAACTTTTCGGCTTCGTCTTCATCACCTCTTTGTCGAGCGAGTTGAGCCCGATCTAAGAAGTTCTGTTTAGTCGCCTCTAAAGTGAGGTAATAATTGCCGAGAACCATGTCCTGCGATCCAGTGACGATGGGTTTACCATCTTTAGGACCGAGAATATTGTTGCTCGCTAACATCAAATGAAGGGCTTCTTCTTGAGCGGCTTTGCTCAAAGGAAGGTGAACCGCCATCTGATCACCATCAAAGTCAGCGTTGAAACCAGTACAGACGAGAGGGTGCAAACGAATGGCGCGACCATCGACGAGGATTGGTTGGAAAGCTTGAATACCTAAACGGTGAAGAGTAGGAGCACGGTTTAATAAAACGGGGTGTTTGCTGATAATTTCTTCGACGATATCAAAGACAACATCTTCATAGCGATCGATAATTTTATCGGCTTGTTTATGAGCGTTAGCGATGCCTCGTTTGAGAAGTTCGCAAGCGATATAAGGACGGAGAAGTTGAATGGCCATTTCCCGTGGGAGACCACATTGATACATTTTCAAACTTGGTCCGACAGCAATAACGGAACGGCCAGAATAATCGACACGTTTACCTAATAAGTTTTGTCTGAAGCGACCTTGTTTTCCTTTAAGAGCGGAACTCAAAGATTTTAAGGCGCGACCGCCAGGACCTTGAACTGGTTTATTGCGACGGCCATTATCGATGAGAGCGTCAACGGCTTCTTGAAGCATACGTTTTTCATTCATCAAGATAACATCTGGCGAATTCATATCGATTAATTTCTTGAGACGATTATTTCTCGAGATAACACGGCGATATAAATCGTTCAAATCGGAAGTGGCAAAACGACCACCATCGAGTTGAAGCATGGGACGTAAATCTGGAGGAATGACGGGAATGACATCAAGGACCATCCAAGAAGATTTATTATTGGAGTTTCTAAAGGCTTCAATAACTTCTAATCTCTTGGTTAATTTTTGACGAGAAAGAGCGCTGGTGTCTTTCATTTTGCTATTAATGTCATCAGCTTCTTTATTGAGGTCGACTTCATTGAGCAAGCGCTTAATAGCCGCTGCGCCTTCGCCAAATTCGGCACCCGTATATTTGGTAATAAAACGAGCGACACTTTGAAAATCAAAGACTTCGGCGTGATTTTCGAGTCGAGAAATTAATTCTTGAGCGCGATTAAAGGAATCATCACCTTCGATGATGCCATATTCCATCGCTCGATCTTGAATATCTTTCAAGGCAGGAATAAAGACTTCACGACCATTTCTTTCATTGATGAATTCACGATAAGTGAGGACTTTACTAGAACCAGGATTTAAGCAGATATGAGCGGCGTAATAGACGACTTCTTCCAAATGTTTAGGAGAGACGTCAAGTAAGAGACCAATCCGACTAGGGATGCCTTTTAAGTACCAAATATGGGTACATGGACTCGCTAATTCGATATGGCCCATTCTTTCACGACGGACTTCTTTAGAAGTGACTTCAACGCCACACTTTTCGCAGATAACACCCGCGAAACGAATTTTCTTATAGCGACCGCAATGACATTCATAGTCTTTGCTCGGTCCAAAAATTCTCTCGCAATATAAGCCATCCATCTCTGGTTTTTGGCTACGATAGTTAATTGTTTCTGGCTTTAAGACTTCACCGTGTGACCAACTACGGATTTGTTCCGGGGAGGCAAGCCCTACTTTAATGGCTGTTAATTTTTTTACATCAAACATAGTATTTTTCCTCCTTTAATCGTCAAACTTTTCATCGCCACTATGAGTGGTTAAGCCAATCGCTTCAGCGTCAACAACGCTTTCGGTTGTTCCTTCACCAGTTAAGTTACGGATATTCGAATTGATTCTTCTCTCTTCTTTCTCCGATTCTTTAGCGAGAGCGTCCATATCGATGGTATTGCCGTCTTGATCTAACAATTCGACATTCATCGCTAAGGCTTGTAATTCTTTCACTAAAACCTTGAAGGCTTCGGGAATACCTGGCTTTGGCAATTCTTGGCCCTTAATAATCGCTTCGTAAGTTTTACGACGACCAACACGATCGTCAGATTTAATCGTGTCAATTTCTTGCAAGATATGCGCCGCACCATAGGCTTCAAGAGCCCACATTTCCATTTCGCCAAATCGCTGACCACCATTTTGGGCTTTACCGCCTAAAGGTTGTTGAGTGACAAGGGAGTATGGACCAGTGCTACGAGCATGTAATTTATCATCGACCATGTGGACAAGTTTAATCATGTACATACATCCAACGGTGATTCGTTCATCGAATCTTTCGCCAGTTGTACCATCGTAAAGAACGGTTTTACCATCTTTAGCCATCTTGGCTTTTTCCATCATATCGAAGATTTCTTCATTAGTGATGCCATCAAAGACAGGGGTGGCGATCTTATAGCCTAACTGTCTTAAGGCAAAGCCTAAATGGACTTCGAGAATCTGTCCGATGTTCATACGAGAAGGAACGCCGAGAGGATTCAACATAATATCGACTGGGGTGCCATCGGGTAAGAAGGGCATATCACATTCTGGTAAAATACGAGAAATGACACCTTTGTTACCGTGACGACCAGACATTTTATCACCTTCAGAAATTTTACGTTTCTGAACAATGTAAACACGAACAACTTCGTTGACTCCAGGAGGAAGTTCAACATCTTTGCTCTTACCTTCACGTTTGAAGATCTTAACATCGAGAACAATACCCGCTCCACCATGAGGAACGCGTAAGGAAGCATCTTTGCCTTCATTGGTTTTTTCAGCGAAGATGGCCATTAATAATTTCTCTTCGGGAGTGGCTTCCGTCTGTCCACGTGGAGTGACTTTACCGACGAGAATATCGCCTTCTTTAACTTCCGTACCAATGACGACGATACCACGTTCATCGAGATGAGCTTTGGCTTCCGTTGAAACATTGGGGATATCAGCGGTGATTTCTTCATCGCCGAGCTTTGGAATTGAACGACATTCAAGTTCGTATTTTTCAATATGAACAGAAGTATAAGTGTCGTCTTTCACGAGTCTTTCACTCATGATGACCGCATCTTCATAGTTGTAACCATTCCAAGTCATGAAAGCGATGGTCACGTTTTGACCGAGAGCTAAATCACCATTTTCCATGGCGGGGCCATCGGCGATAATTTGACCTTTTGTGATTTGGTCGCCCACTTTAACAACCGAATGTTGATTGATGCAAGTGCCTTGGTTACTACGTTCAAATTTTTGTAAGTAGTAAGTACGAGGTTCAGACTGACCTTTTTCAAGGATTTCAATCGTGCGGCTATCGGAATAAGTGACAACACCATCATCAGCGGCGACAACTGCTAAACCAGAATCGCGAGCGATTTGATGCTCTAATCCCGTGCCCACGACAGGCGCGTGCGGTCTTAAAAGAGGAAGCGCTTGACGTTGCATGTTCGCGCCCATTAAAGCACGCATGGTATCATCATTTTCAAGGAAAGGAATACAACCAGCGGCGATAGAGACGATTTGTTTTGGCGAAACATCGACAAAATCAATTTCTTCTTTTTTCGCCATGACGTTTTCGCCTTTGTAACGGGCGACGACTTCATCGTCGAGAATTTCGCCTTTGGGACCAAGATTAATATTGGCTTCAGCGATGACATAATTCCACTCTTCATCCGCGCTCATGTAAATAGAATCTTTCGCTTCATTTAAAACGATGAGATTCGCTTTATCCACTTTGCGGTATGGAGTTTCAATAAAACCAAATTTATTGATTTTAGCATAGCTAGCTAAATTGTTAATCAAACCGATGTTCTGACCTTCAGGAGTTTCAATCGGACAGATACGTCCATAATGAGAAACGTGAACGTCACGCACTTCAGTCGAAGCGCGATCACGAGTTAAACCACCAGGGCCTAAAGCGGATAAACGACGTTTATTCGTCAATTCGGCGAGAGGGTTGGTTTGATCCATAAATTGCGAGAGTTGGCTGCTGGCGAAGAATTCGCGAATGGAAGCCGTCAAAGGACGAGGATTAATCAAAGCCTTTGGTTTGACATTTCCTAAATCACTAATCGACATCTTTTGTTGAACGGTTTTCACCATTTTGCCAAGACCGATACGGAATTGATTTTGAATTAATTCACCGACGCAACGAATACGACGGTTACCTAAGTGATCGATATCATCAGTGGAACCGAATCCATCCATCACATTAAGGAAATAGGAAAAGACAGCGACAATATCACTGATGGTGACATGTGAAGCGGTCGAGTTGAGGTCGGTACCAATAATTGGGCAAACCTTCTTTTCCTTTTCATTTTTGTAAACTTTAACGATATTGACATTACCGTGATTATCAAGGCGTTCATTAACTTTCAAGATATGGAGATGGGCACCTTTTTCGAAAAAATCTTCATCGCGTAAAGCGTCAACATCCTCAGAAGTGAGAGTATAACCTTTCTTGAAGCGAACTTCACCATCTGCGGAAACGAGATTTTCCGCTAAGGTGCGGTTTGCTAAACGGTTGTAAATACCTAATTTTTTAATATATTTATATCGACCAGCCCGGCCTAAATCATATCTCTTCGGATCAAAGAATTTTTGAACGAGGAAGTTAACCGTTCCTTCTTCAGTAATGGGTTCGCCTGGTTTCATTTTTCTAAAAATCTCGACAAGAGCAGCTTTAGCTGACTTAATCTTCAAATCTTCATCTTTACTGATGGTTAATTCTAAAGCTTCGTTGTGACCGAATAAACTGATGATATCTTCATCAGATTCAATACCTAACGCACGGAGTAAAATCGTCGCATGCATTTTTCTTTGACGGTCGATACGAACGGACAAAATGTCCTTGTTATCACTTTCGAATTGCAACCATGTTCCTCTTCCAGGAATAAGGTCAGCTTCGTAGAGATATTTTCCAGCTTTCATATCTTTGGAAAGATAGGCACCTGGAGAACGAACTAACTGACTAACAATGACTCTTTCCGCTCCATTGACGATGAATGTTCCACTCTTCGTCATCAAAGGGAAATCGCTCATGTAAACTTCCGCTTCCTGAATCTCACCAGTCGCTTTGTGATTTAATCGTAAAGTGACATAAATTGGGACACAATAAGTCAAATCTTGCGCTTTGCATTCATAAAGAGGATGCTTAGGTTCGCCGAGACGGACCGAAACATAATCAATTGACAAGGTGTCGGTGTAGTTACTAATCGGAAAACTTTCCTTAAAAACTTCATCGAGGCCTTTCTCTTTAAACTCTTCGTAAGATTTGGTTTGAATTTCTACGAGGTTTGGTAAAGATAATTTGCCGGAGAATCGGGAATAATCATAACGATCATTGTTTAACTTGTTTAATTTAGCAATGTTTCTAATTGACATTCTAATGGCTCCTTAAATCTAAATATTTATTTGTTCACTTTAATAGCTTGGTAGATGTAATAACCTTTATCTCTTTTTAATAAAGAGATGTTCCCAAACAAGCTTTCGATATATCGGCTTGCTGTCGGAGCGCCTTGGTTTTTACGAATAACCACGAATAGTGAACCGCCATCAATTAAGCGTTGTAAGGCTCCTTCATACATCGCATAGGTAATACTTTTACCAGCTCGTATGGGGGGATTCACAACAATTGAATCATATGGTCCTTCAATGTTTTCATAGATATCACTTCGAAGGCAAGTGACTCTTTGGCTTAATCCAAGTGTTTGAGCGTTCTCTTCGCATAACGCGAGAGCACGCGTATTGATATCAGCGAGATCAACTCTCGCCTGTGATGAGGTCATCGCGATAGTTAAGCCAATAGGGCCATAACCACATCCTAAATCAAGAATTTTCCCCGTAAGATGAAGGGGTATTAAGACCTTCAAAAAGGCCAAACTACCCTCATCAACCTTACTTTTGGAAAACACTCCGTTGTCAGTTTTAAAGTTAATAACATGACCATCAATTTCCAATTTAATCAATCGTTCTTTTGACGCTAATAGAGGATCGTTTTGAAAATAATGGGACATATCTACCTATAAAACAACTCGGAATTTAATTATTTAATTTCGATTTCAGCACCAGCGGCCACTAAAGCTTTCTTGTGTTCTTCAGCTTCGACTGGGGAAATGTGCTCTTTGATAGCGACTGGAGCGCCATCTGTTAATTTCTTGGCATCCATTAAGCCTAAGCCAGTAATCGCTTGGACAGCTTTGATGACTTGGACTTTGGAAGCGCCGACGCTCTTCAAGATTAAAGAGACTTCGGTTGGGCCAGCAGCTGGTCCCTCTTCTTCTTCCGCTGGAGCCGCCGCAGCGACTGGAGCAGCAGCGGTAACGCCGAATTCAGCTTCGACCGCTTTGACTAATTCATTGAGTTCAAGAACACTCATTTCCTTCAATGAGGCAATGATTTCTTCTTTTGTTAATTTTGCCATAATGATTTCCTCCTAAATTGGCATTACTTGGCATCCGCGACTGCTTGCACCGCGCAAGCAAATTGACGGATAGGTGCTTGTAAGCACGATAAGAACATCGAGATCATACCGTCTTTATCTGGTAGAGTAGCGACTTCGATAATTCCCGCTTTGTCGAGGGCTTTACCTTCCGCAATACCACCTTTGATGGTAAGAACATCTCCGAATCGACGAGAGTATTTTTTCAAAACTTTTGGTCCTTCGCTTAAATCTTTGGAAAAAATTAAAGCGTTAGGTCCAACAAGTAAATCATCAAGACCTTTGTAGCCAAGTTGATCAACTGCACGAGTAACAAGAGAGTTCTTGTAAACTGAGAGTTCAGCATTGACTTCGCGAAGATCACGACGAAGTTGTTGAATTTGCGAAACAGTTAAACCACGGAATTCAGCAATAGTGACACTACCACTTTTTTTCGTTTTGTCAGCGATTTCTTTTACAACATTTTGTTTTGCTTCTAAAACTTGTTGATTCATATTCTTTTACCTCCTTCATTTGTTGATTGTTTGAGGCTCCAATATACGGGCAGAAATTTATTTCTTACGCCTCGGTAACATGATTAAGGCTCCACGCCCGTTACTGTCTTTGGTATATTGAAAACTTTTTTTAATTATTTACGACCTTCGAATGTAAAGTGAACAGCTGGTCCCATGGTCGTATGAAGAACCGCGTTTTTCACGTAAACGTTTTTAACCGCCGCTGGTTTTGCTTTCATGACAGCTTCACAAAATACTTTGAGATTTTCAACGATTTTAGAAGTTTCAAATGAAGCGCGTGCGATAGTGACATGCATATTGCCTTCCTTATCGACACGATATTCAATTTTACCAGCTTTGATTTCTTTGATGGCCTTGACGATATCAGGTGAGACAGTGCCAGTCTTAGGATTTGGCATTAAACCTTTTGGTCCTAAAACACGACCTAACTTACCGATTTCACCCATCATGTTTGGGGTGGCCACGATGACATCAAAGTCAAACCAGTTTTCGTGTTGGATTTTATCGAGCATTTCCTTGCCACCGACGAAATCCGCGCCAGCAGACTTAGCATCTTCAACTTTATCAGTAATCGCTAAAACTTTTTTTGTTTTGCCATTTCCGTTTGGAAGGATGAGAGTTCCTCTGACTTGTTGATCAGCTTGCTTAGGGTCGACATTGAGTTTGAGAGAGACATCAATGGTCGCATCAAACTTCACAGTTGATGTTTCCTTGACTAATTGGCTCGCTTCTTCAAGGCTATAAAGCTTTTCGGCTTCAATTTTCTCTAAAGCGGCTAAATATTTTTTGTTTCTTTTCATAATAGTTGCTCCTTAGTCATCGACAACAATGCCCATGTTAAGAGCGCTACCTTCGACGATCTTCATCGCTGCTTCAATGTCAATGCAGTTAAGATCTGGTAATTTGTATTCCGCGATTTTGCGGATTTGTTCTTTGGAGATGTGACCCACAATAGCTTTTCGGCCTGAGGCACTACCCTTTTGAACGCCAGCAGCTTTTAAGATTAAACCTGCCACTGGAGAGGTTTTGACGACGAAATCAAACGATTTGTCTTCATAAGCCGTGATAAGAACTGGAACAATTTCCCCACGTCTGTCAGCAGTTTTAGCATTGAAATCCACACAGAATTTACCCATGTTAATACCCGCGGCAGCAAGTTTTGGACCTGGTTTAGCGTCACCGCCAGGAAGTTCAAGTTTCAAGACTTTCGCGATTTTTTTACTCACGTGACTTTTCCTCCTATTTCTAGATTTTGTCCGTGCGTGGTTGACGAGTGAACCGCCACTCTTCCACGATAGACTTATTACATATGCGTCCATGCTCTCATACGTGGAGGCAACATGCTTGATAAGCATAACAAATGTATACGCGCGTTGGCAAGAAATATTTATATAAATATGAAAGAATGTTTGATATCCTAATGATTAGCAAAAAATATTATAGCAAAGCAAATTGTAAACAATTTGTAAAAGATAGACATTTTCGCTTTACTAGTTTATAATACTGACAATTCGAAAGTGTCGAACCGATGAAAAGAAAAAGTAGATTAAATCCCTATGCCCTCGTTCTCCTGTCATTCGCCATCATCATCCTTTTAGGATCAATTTTGCTCGTTATGCCTTGGGCTCAAGGCAGTGGTCAATGGGCATGGAATAATTATTTTGATGCCCTCTTTACAGCGACCAGCGCGACTTGCGTGACTGGCTTGAGTGTTTACCATAGTGGCATCAAAGATGAATTAAGCATCGGAGGACAGATTGTCTTATTAGCCATGATTCAAATTGGTGGTTTAGGATTTATCACAGTTTTAGCTTTCTTCATCACATTGTTTAAGTCTAAACTACAATTTAAAGATAGATACTTCCTTTCACAGGCGGTTAATTCCACCAACGTTGGCGATGTTGTTCGGTTCGTGAGAAAAATTATTGTTATCTCTTTTTCCATTGAATTAGTGGGAACCTTAGTGGGCTTACCAGTTTTTATAACCATGTTTCCTAATAATTTTGGAATGGCCATTTGGAATTCTATTTTCACTTGTATTTCCGCTTTTAACAACGCTGGTTTTGATATCTTAGGGAATACATCATTAATTCACGAAGCTGGCACTTTAGTGGGAAGTTTACCAAATTGGGCGAATATTTACCTTGATGTTTATGTCATGGTTCTCATCGTCGCTGGCGGTATTTCATTCCTTGTTTTGACCGATATCTTTTCCTTTAAAAAACGTCCTGAACAATGGAGAGCTTTTACCAAAATTGTTTTGCTCACTACTTCATTCTTAATCGTCATTGGCTTTGTGTGGTTCTTAGGATTTGAATGTTTCAAAGGATCGGACAGTATGACACCTCTTGATGCCATCTTCCAAAGTATCACTTGTCGAACTGCTGGTTTCTCAACCTACAACCAAGCAAATTTATCTATTGGAAGCAAAATCTTTAGCTGTATATTAATGTTTATTGGTGGTTCTCCTCTTGGTACCGCAGGTGGTATTAAAACCACGACATTATTCATGATCATTCTCGCCATCTTTAGTTATTTACGAGGCAAAAATGTCAGCGCCTTTAAGCGCACTTATTCCACCAAGATGATTGTTAAAGCCATGTCCTTATTCTTTATTGCTATTTTAACTGTTATTATTTGTTTTATAATTATATCGACGCTTGAGCAAAGTCAAAATATTCCTTCCGAGAATATCTTGTTTGAAGTCTTCTCGGCATTCGGAACAGTAGGATTATCAACGGGAATCAACCCAGATCTAAGCGTCGGAAGTAAATCTATTCTTATCTTCTTGATGTTCGCTGGCCGACTTGGACCGATGACTTTCTTCCAAGTTTTCCAAATCAACATGAATAAAGAAGGTTCCGCTCACTATAAATATGTCGAGGAAGATTTCCTCATTGGATAAAGGAGAAAAGATATGTCAAAGAAATCATATGCTGTTATCGGACTAGGTCAATTTGGGCGAGCTGTTGTCGAAGAATTAGTCGCCAATAGCGCTGATGTTATCGCTATCGATAATGATGAAGATATCGTCAAAAAAGTAGCCGTTTTATTACCCACCGCTTTTGTGGCGGATTCCACCGATGAAGAAGCCTTAAAAGAATTAGGTGTTCAAGATGTTGATGCTGCCATTATTGCCTTTGGAGGTAATAAAGAAGCGGCCGTTCTCACCACCGTTATTTTGCGTGACTTAGGAATTAAACAAATTATCGTTCGCAGCGATGATGATTATTTTGTTCCAATCATGAAAAAGCTTGGTGCCACCGAAGTTATCACTCCTCAAAAAGCGGCTGGCATCGCCTTAGCCAATCGCCTTGGTAACGAAGACTTTAAAGATTTCTATAAACTGGATAATCAACATTCCGTTATTTCGCTGATGGTCAATCCCGGATTTGTTCCCACGACGATCATGGAATTAAATCCTAAAATCAAGTTCGGCGTGAGCCTTGTTCTCATTATCCGCAACGGAAAATCATTCGTGCCAGGTGGTACGGATTCCATCCTTCCAGACGATAATATCTTTGTGGTGGGAAGCACCAAAGAGATTCGCGAATTCCGCGAGACATTAAATGGGAAAAAAGGAAAGTAGTATTCCTTCAAATTAGACAAAAAGAAAAGCCACTTGATTATTTTATCTCAGTGGCTTTTTTATTTTCGCTGATGGTTCATGACAAACCAGATACCCAATGCCATTTGAAGCGGTATTCCTAAAAGGAAGATTGGCCACAATTGCCAGGCGCATATCGTACAGTATAAGGCGGCTAAAAACGACCAAATTAAAATCGATTCCACAATTAAATTAAAGAGAGAAGAACGGAAAAATTTCTTATTCGCCACAATGGCCAAAATACAAGAAGCGGGAACGGCCCACAAGTAAGCTTGCCAGTAACCTTTTCCAAGTTGAATAAAAGTATAGACAAATACAATGGTCGCAATCATCCAAAAGATGGTTATCAAAAGAGCGGTGATGAGAATTTTATTTTGAAATTCGTTTTTCTTATCGCGAAGAAATTCTTTCTTTTCAGAAGGAGTGCCTTCATGAGTTAAATAATCAATTGTTACTCCGTAAAATTCACACAAATCATAAAGTGTTTCAATGTCTGGGATGGTATCACCTTTTTCCCATTTTGAAACAGCCTTATCTGAATAATTAAACTTTTCAGCTAATTCTAATTGCGTGAGTTTGGCTTCTTTGCGCAGCTGAGTTAAATTATCGCCGATGATTTCCCGAATGTTTGCCATACTCATAAACATACCCTAAATAGCACTTTTTTTCAACAATTCAAAATGTTGGTATCTCTTTTTGGGAGAGTGATATATTCATTCTCAAACTTAGAGAATGATATCTCTTGATAATAAATTATTTAATAGGGTTATTTCAAAAATTCATTTCACTAAAATAGAAGTGTTATGAATTGTTGGAAAAAACACAAGACATTGATTATTACCACGAGCGTCTGTCTCGTTTTAACGCTAGCCGGAGGTTCTCTTGGATATTTCTTGGGGAAACGCTTTTTTGTTTCTAGTGTCGATTATAGTAATCTCGATGCCAATTCCTTAGAGGATGATAACACTCTTGTTTATCAACAATTTAATTCTTATCAAGATCAAGGCAAAACACCAGAAGAATACATTGCTAATTTCACACCCTATCAATTAGCCAACGCCGCTTTTTATCAAAGTGGTAAAGAAATAGATGCGAAAGTAGTTGGAGCTGGTCAAGTCATCGCTGGTGGAGCAAAGCAAAAAATAATGAGTTATCACTTGAAAAAAGATAATGATTATTTTTTTGAATCAGTTTCAACAGGATTAGTGACTGTCGCTAAACGCTTCTATCAAAACGATGAAGTCAAATGGTATCAAGGTAAATTGGATAAATCAGGGATTGTCGCTTGGAATGCTAGTACAGAGGTCGTTAATACTGTAGAAGATTTCACCACTTCATGGGGTAAAGATCTATCGCGCCCGACCGTCTACATTATCTCGAGTAAAACCACGCTTGACACATCAACGGTAACAAAAGATGATGATCATTTAATTATCTCGTTAGATCTCGATCCCATCTTTTCAGTCGTTCGCTATGTCAAACAAATGGTGATGATGAGTTCACTTGAAGCCGACCCTGTTTTTAACACGATTAACTTCACTCTGACTCTCGACTCTAATTTCCGCATTGTGGAAGCCGCCGCCACGGAAAGTTACCGCGTTAAAAAGTTTGGATGGAATGATGCTACTGGCTATTTGAAAGAAACTACTACTTATCAGGTCGATGAAGATATCCCTGATATTAATACAGGAATTGTTTATGAATGAGGAGGACATATTATGAACAAAATCATTAAATTTGGAGGAATTTACACCTTAGCGTTTTCGATCTCCTTAGCGACCGGATTTCTCATGCAGTATCGCGATAACTCAACTGTTAAAGTATCGCCCGAAACCTTAGAAACTCCTGGAGAGAGACTGATTGCTTCTCTATTAGATTACGAAGGAATGAATATTGCCGCCGAAATTCATTTTGTCACGGAGGAAAATGTTAAAATTGATGTCGACTTAGATGGTCAAGCTCAAATTAACACTCTCGATGATATCAAGTTAAATAGTGCCGTTAATCTCAATCTTGATGGAACCAAGATTAATGCTCAACTTGGATATTTTTCCAATGTCATCACTCTTTCTTACAAGAATAATTATTTTAAATTAGAAAGTGATTCCTTATTTTCGTTCATTGACATGTTACCTGAATATGGTATCAATCTTGAATTGCCATCGGAACTGCAAAACATCGATATCAATTCTATTGAGTCTCAAATTGAGAGTATTGAAGAGGCTGATAAATTGTCATCAGAAGACGGCTATTATTACATTATTAATCTCGGTACAGTAGAGGATGTCTTTAATATCTATGTTAAAACCGATGCTGACGATCGCTTCTTAGGTTTAAGAACCGATACCATCTTTTATAATAATATGAAGTTTTCTTTGAATGCGACTATTGACCCTGTTTCCACTAGCGAACTATCTCTTGTCGATCCTTTGACGACAGAAGATGCGAGTAAATATGAAGATTTTTCTCCTGCTTTCAAACTTTTTGATCATCTATATAATTTTCTTCAAAAGGATAGCGCCCGCGTCAATTTGTCAACTGACATCGCCATTCTCCAAGAGGATGAAAGCGTGGATAACTATCACGCGACCATCGGATTTGGTTATGCCAAAAATGCTCAGCAGTACACAGTTGATGCGACAATCAATGAAAATAATCGCGACCACACCTTTAATTTTATCTATGATAATGACACTATTTACGCCAGTTTTCATCGCTTAAAAGTCAGCATTGAAACCGTTACCGTCTCAGATTTACTTCAATACGCAATTCAGCAAATAGGTGATGAAAAAATCAATAGCCTCATTGATACGCTCATGGCTTCGATGGAAAATGTCAGTTTGAGTGATGTAGCGGATAAAGTCTCAAACTTTGTCAGTTCTATTTCGGTTGGCGAAGAGAGTTTGACCATCACTCTTGATCCCACAGCCTTTGACATTGATATGCAGACCATTAACGCTGTCGTCAGTTGGAATACCGAAGGATTATCGAGCATTGTTTTGCAAAATATTTCTTATGGCGATTATTCAGCGGATGTCACCATTACTTTTAGTGATTTTGTCGCCCCTTCTTATACCGCCAGTGAATATGTAGCGATTGAACCAGTCGCGGGATTAGTTGATTCTCTTCTTACCTTGTCAAAGCAAAAACAATTCCGCTTTGAATTTGACACTCTCATCGATAAAACCGACTCATCTTTGACTGATATTACCGCCGAAGGTGGATTTCAATTTGATTTAGATAATCAATTTGGTTATGGAGAGATGAATATTGTTGATAGCGACAGTTATCGTCATAATATCAAAGCGGATATGCGTTCACCTGAGGAAATTATTTTTGCTTATAACGACACCTTAAAGGGAAAATTCAATACCACGACACTCAAAGAATTGGGTGAACTAGTCTATAACGCCATTAATGAACCAGATGATCACATGATTGAATTATTTGGCGATTTATTAGATCAATTAACCAATTCTCCCATCGCCCAGATTATCGGAGGTGATTATGGTCTTGCCTTAAGTTACGACATCATCGACAATTTAACGATTACTAATAATTGCTTAACCTGTACCGTTGATTTGGATATTTTAGGTTTTGATAAAACCATCTCTTTATGCGTTGATTATGAAACCGATGAAGAGACAGGAACATCGGTGCTTAAAGATGTCAAAATTAGTGGATTATCTTTTGATGACGCCACTATCTCATTCAATATCTATGTCAAAAGTTTTGATAGTTCTTTCGACTCTACACGCCTTGATCCATATGATGAATATCTTGATTTCTCGGATATCAAGGTTCTTCTTGAATTAGGAATTAACACTTCCAAGTTTAATTACTATCACTTCACTTCCAGTGCTTCTTTAGTCCTCAATGGTCTTTTAGGAACCGATTTAGTGACTTATGACTTACCGATGGATATCAAGATTAGAAACGATAAAGGAAATGTTAAAGTCGCTCTCGAATTCACTGACATTCCAATTAAATCTTTAATCAATCCAAACTCGGATTATTATTCGGAAAAAGACCGAACAGCTTCCATCTACTATTATGATGACACGGTTTATGTGAAGAGAACGGAGCAAGTTCGCACCAAGGCCATTCTCGGTATTGGTTATGGTGACTTCCACACTTACACGCTCACCCGAACATGTGAGACCTCTTATTTCTTTGACAATATTCTCGATATTTTGATGTCAGATGTCTTAGGTTTAAGCGACACATATCTCAATCTCATTGAAGATAGTACTTCTAATAGTGAAACAGCTCAAATCGAATATGAAAAACTGCTCAATGATTTTGTTTATAACGAGACAAATCATTACTTCTATTTCGATATTAATCTCGCCGAATTAGCAAACGATGAGGCGCTTAGTCTATTCACCATCAAAATCTATAGTGATGCTACCAGCAATAGTCTGATAGGAATGGATGTCCATCTCACCGTGTCAGTCGGCTTAAAAATCGACATTGATTTTTCCTTAAACTTTGAAGATGATAGTTCCATTGAATTGTTTACTTATGATGAAAGTGGCCAAATAAATGGAGATATTTCCGCGACGGTTTTAACCAATCTTGATAATTATGTCGCTCTTCATTCCACTGATACTCGAAATGTTAAAAATGTTACGGTAAGCTAAAATATTAATTTGCTAAAATAAAAAATCTCCTAACATCTTTGCTAGGAGATTTTCTTTTAAAAATTATTGATTAGACCTTCTCAATTTCAGAGAATTCCACTTCTACTTTGGTCGAACGGCCGAAGAAGATGGTTTCTAATTCGACAGCGCCGCTTTCACGGTTGATAGAAACGATATTGCCTTCCGTTCCTTCGAGAGCGCCATGAATAACTTTCACGAGATCGCCAATATTGTAACGATCATACATGGATTCATCAATCATGCCCATTCTCTTCAAGACTGGTTCAATTTGTTCACGAGGAACAGGAAATGGTTTAGTACCTTTACCAGAAGATCCAACAAATCCCGTAACACCGGGAGTATTACGAACCACATACCAGGCATAGTCAGTCATGATCATTTCCACAAAGACATAGCCGGGATAGAGGTTTTTCATTCTCATTTTGCCAGTAGGTTGGCCATCTTTCATCACAGGGACTTCGTGTTCGGCGACGATGATACGGAAAATTAATTCCTGTAAACCCATCGATTCAACACGACGCGTAAGATTATCCGCCACTTTTCGTTCATGTGTCGAATAAGTATTGACGACATACCAGGCTTTCTCGCCTAGTTTAACTTGTTTGTTTTCGCCTTCATCGACATCAGTCGTCGTATCGGTAAAAGCCGTAATTTCATCAGCCATTATGCAGCTCCTCCACCTAGAGAACTAAAAGCATCCTTTAAAATATCGATTAAACGAGCTCCGGCCGCATCTTCAGCTAAAAGAAACAATGATGCGACAATCGTAATTATCACCACGACCACAATCGCGGGTAATAATTCATCACGCTTGGGCCAACGGACACGTTTGCCTTCTTTGACAACGCCTTTGGCATAAGATTTTAATCCCATAAAAGAACCTCCTCTATTTACTAATCTTGTGGATCGTGTATTTTCCACAATGCGGGCAAAACTTTCTCATCTGGAGTTTGGTGTCTCCATCTTTTTTGATGGTGACAGTGTAGTTTCGCGATAGACACTCTTCGCAAATCAAAAGAACTTTTTCTCTCATTTCCCTACCCTATCCTAAGTTTGCTTTACTAATGTACCACACCTGTTTTTTGTTGTAAATATTTTATTATTAAAATACCATGCGAATCGGAAGAATAAAAAATTTGCTTTTTCGTTATTCAATAATTTTCTTATCCTTAAGATAGTAGAAAACCATGATAAAGGTCATGCCCCCAACAGCGATAATGAGAATGAAAGAGATCATCGTGCTAGAAGAGACTTCTCGCGTTTCTGTAATCGCATTTGCCGAACCAGAAAAATGGCTTTTTAAAAAGGAAAGTGAATCAGCAATAGTTGCTCCGCTTAGATCTTCATAGGCATTGACGACAGTTTTGTCTTCTTCAGATAAATTTTCATATAAAGAGATGATTTCATCATATTTAGTTTTACTAATATCGCACACATTGCTCGTTTCTAAGGGTCGCACATCCCGATTCCATAAGCGAATAAAGCCTTCGTCGCACGCTTCAAATGTAACGCGATAATTGGTTGAATAATCAAGCGCTTGCCATTCTAACTCGGTACCAGTGTAATAAATATCCGTAAAATTTTGATGATTATTTGGATCGCTAAAAATATCAGTTGGCATGATCGTGACACAATAAGAAATCATCAGCGATTGTAGTTGAGAGCATGATTCAAAAGCTCCTTCAGCAATTTCGTCGATAATTTGACCATCGTCATAATAGATGCGAATTTGAGAAAGAGAAGAATCATTAACTCCAATTACTTTATAGTGATTGTTTTCTTTAACTTCCAAATTTAAATCAGCATTCGTCGATAAAGATGAACGCGGAGAAAGAGAATGATTGCCAATCATTAATGAGAGTGAGCAAAAAAAGGCAAAGATGAGATTTTTTATCATGTTAATGGGCCACCAAAAGCAAAAATGATAATGGCGCAAATAACAATTAATACGACGAGAACACCTGAGATAATTAAGCCAAGCCAAGGAAATGAATAGCCTTCTTTTTCTTCTTTAGGAAGCGAATCAAGAGGAATAAAACTCGTCTCATCGGGAGTGCCATCCTTTAGATTTTCTTGTAAGCCAATCGGAGCGTTAACTTGTTTTTTATCTTTTTTCATATCTTACCTATTATACTAGCATTAATCTTCACTTTTTTTCAAAAAATGTTTTGACATAACACGGATTAAAATCGTTATGACAATCGTGTTGAGAGGCACATTGATAAACATGACGATAATCTGGCAGAAAAGAATAACCCAAAATGTTTGAAATCCAAATGCGACCGCCTTCATCAAAGAGCCAAAGATCACCATGACAAATAATTCTAAGACAAGAAGCGAAAAAGAGGTTTGAATTGGATAAAGAGGGAGATCAGCATTTCTTTTCGAAACCCGTTTATCATAGCAAATAATAAAAACTAATAAAGCCGCGAAAAGCACAATCATCACTCCTGGAATTAAAAGTCTAATTAATAAATTAATTGTGTATACGCTCTGATAGAGAGTTAATGTATTGTTAAGCCATAAAACCAAAGTGACCGTTAAAATACAAAGCGTCATAAACGAAATAATCATAATAAGGGAGATTTTTTTGTTATGGACTCTTTTGAAAAGAGAGAAAAGAAAATAAGGCAAAAATCCTAAAACAGCATAGATAAGCGTGATGGTTGGAAAGAAAGAATAGTTGCGTGGGTCAAAGAGCAAATAGCCTAAAACATCAGAGCCAATTCCCACTAAAAGCCCATACCATGGTCCCAATAATATCGAGGCGAAGATAATGATGGCGGGACCGCCAAGAGAAATGCGCAAAAAGGGAACAATTGGGATATAGTTAACTGCTAATACTTTTTGCAAAATAATCGTCACAGCCATAAAAAGACCGGCTAAACAAATCTTAGAAACAGGAGAAAGATTATTACGGACAAAGAAAGATTTCATCATAATTGACCATCCTTAAACTGACGACGAACTAGACCAGCAAAAGCCAGTGAACCTGTAATTAAAATAACATCGTCTGGATATTCATCCATCAAATTTTTGATTAATTCTTGATAATCATCAACAAATTCATATTCATCCGCAAACAAAAAATAGTCATCCTTATCACGAGCACGAGGGTGATCAAAAGTCGTCAAAATCACTTCGCCAATTTGTCCGATATAATTCAGCATTTGCGGGTAATTTTTATCTTTAAAACAAGCAAAAACAATATGAATGGGCCGAGAATTAGCGACTTTTTCCATCGAAATCATAAGATTTTCCATCGCTTCAGGATTATGAGCTCCATCGACGATGACTAAAGGAGTAAAAGAAACAACTTCCATGCGAGCGGGAATAATTATGTCATATAAACCATCTGCGATGGCCTCTTCACTAACCGAAAATTGATGGCTTAGGAGAATGATGGCTTCTAGAGCAAGACAAGCATCATCTACGCTATATTGAGCGATGGATTGAATCTTTAAATTTCGGTATGTCAAATAGTCAAAAGAATATCCACTTTCCGCATATAAAACATTATTGGGAATGGAGACCGTATGAACGAGACTCTTTTTATATTGAGCTTCGCGAGAAATAACTTCGACGACATCATCGCTTAAATCACCAATTAAGACAGGTATTTCTTCTTTGATGATGCCGGCTTTTTGTTCCGCCACTTCGGTAATAGAACGACCTAAATACTCGGTGTGTTCAAGACTTACGGAAGTGATAATTGAAAGAATGGGAGTAAAAATATTAGTGGCGTCAATAAGACCACCCATGCCGCATTCAATAATAGCGAGATCGCATTTTTCTCTTTGAAAATATGATAGAGCGATAAAAGTCTCAATTTCGAAAGCGGATAGATCAAATTTAATAATTGCCGCGCGAGCATTTTCCATAATGTCGAGCAATGCTTGGTCAGAAATTATTTCTTCATTAATTGAAATCATCTCATTAATGCTCTGAAGACCAGGGGAAGTAAATAAACCAACTTTATATCCAGCTTGACGATAGATTGAGGCGATATAGCAAGCTGTTGACCCTTTTCCATTTGTTCCCGCAATGTGAATAGAGGGAATAGAGTAAGAGAAAGCGATCTTTTTTAAAAAGAGATCAAAATTATCACGCTGATAATCACCGATATCTCGAGTTGCAATAACTGAATCAAAATTTTTCATACATTTAATCACTCTCACCCATCTCGCGCTTTAAATCGCGCTGTTTGATTGTCTCACGTTTATCGTAAAGTTTTTTTCCTTTAGCTAAAGCAATTTCAACTTTGGCCTTTCCATTGCGGAAATAAACGCGCGTAGGAACGATGGTGTATCCTCCCTTTTTCATCTGATTGGAAAACCAATTTATCTCTCGCTTATGGAGCAATAATTTTCTTGTTCTCAATGGATCGTGATTAAAGATATTGCCATGCTCATAAGGATTGATATGCATGTTGACGATTTCAATCTCTCCGTTGCGCACTAAAACATAAGCATCATTAATTGAGCAGTTATTAGCACGTAAAGATTTGATCTCAGTTCCTAATAAAACAATTCCGCATTCCGTAAAATCGCTTAAGAAATAGTTAAAATGAGCTTTGCGATTGGAAGCGATTATTTTGAGGTTGCTAGTCGATGTTTTTTTCATTTCAAATTTTCTCCTTAGCAACGGTGCGACGCCAATTGAACAATCCTTCTTCATTGCATTCTTCGCCCAACTCTTTACGATCTTTAAATGGTCCGAACATAAAAGCGATATAGAAGATGAAAAGATCAATTAAAATGATGACGATAAGCGTGAGTAAATCAAGAGAGAACGCAGCGTTCATGATTATGGTAAAACAACCGCCGATAATAATCATAAATGGTCCCGCTAGACCAGGGGTGATAAAAATGGCGTGAACTGTTTCTTTAAACCATATTTTTGGTTTGCCTTTATAGATGAGCATATAGATGTTGGTCAGTAAGAAGCCAAGAATGACATAAAGACATAAACCTAAGGAAAGAGCGAGAGTTCCACTCCACTGGTAGTAATATTTCAAAAGAAGAGAAACGCCACCACTGATGCCAAATAACAATATGCCTAGGGCAATTAAACGAAACATGAATCGCTTATTTGAACTATGACGGTAAAGAAGAGAAACAAAATAGGGAAGGAATAAGAGAGTCAAAATAAGAAAAACTATGCCAAAGATAAAGAGGCGGAGAAGGAAAGGACTAGCATAGGGAACACTGGTGACAAATGTTAATCCCAAACCAATAAGGAATGAGACGAGAACTAAAGAGATAACTCGAATGACACTATGTCCACTCATGCTATTTTGCCAAACATCATTGTGAATAGCTTCTTTTGCTAATTGAGGTTTGTGCAGATGATTTAAAACCATAATTGGTGGTAAATAGAATAAGATCATAATAACGGCGCCGGAAGTAGAAGCATCAAAGAAATGCGTTGACTCCACAAAGCTATGCGCTAATAGAGCAAAATAAATTAATAAATAGAGCAGAGCAAAACGATAATACTTTTTGATGAAGAGGCGAACAATCGCATAAAAGCCAAAGATGACACCAGCGGCATAAAAAACGAGACCGGTAATACCACCCATTAAAAAGATTTCAAAATATCCAGAATGACAAGTTCGAACAAGATGATCAAAAATTGATGAATAGGTCATAATTAGTTTCGAACTAGCGCCATAGCCGTAGCCAATCATGAGACGCAAAGGATCTCGACTCACTAAATAAATGACCCAATCCCAAATCTCTTTGCGATTAGAAAAAGTTCCAAAATTATTCGTGAAAATATATCGCTTTAGAAAATTGTCTAAAGAGATAAGAACTGCCCATCCTTTAGCAACTCCGATTAAATAAACGACCAAAAGAGCAACAGTAAGACCAATGATGAGGAAGAGAAAAAGAGAGGCTTTTATATAGTGATGATTAATATAATTAATGATGATTCGAGCGACGACATAACAAAAAATGACAGCCGCCGAAATTAGGAGAGTCGTATTGCAAAGAGTAAAAATCATGGCGAGGAAGAAAAAGATAATGAGTAAATAGGTCCACCACCGCGGTTTAGAGTAATTTACAATTAAGCACGCTAAAATGCCAAACATCAAACATAAACCAAAAATGTTGGGGTTGATAAAGAAAGATCCTGTTCCTTCACCGCCAAAAGTACCAAATAAAATATTTTTATAAATATCAATTTCATAGAAAAGCGAAAAAGCCACCGCCACCACCACAGTAAGAATTACAAGATAAGCAAACCAGAGAACCCCTCTATTTCTTAATCGACCTTTTGCATATGCAAACATCATCATATATATCGCAATTAAACTGATTAATAATTGAATAGTGTAACGTATTTTTTCTTCGATGGAAAAAGTTAATTCGGCAGTGATGCCGGTATCAACATTAGCAAAGGTAGTCGAAGATGGATTGGTCCATATGGCAATTGTTAGAGTGATAAAAATAATGATTAGAGCTGGGAGCAAAATCCAATTAAAAGTCATCTGATTTTTCTTGTGTTCTAAAAAGAAATAAACACCCATCATAGCCAAGATAAGACCTGTCAGCATATAAAAGACGGGATTAGAAAACCCCTCACTCGGTACGCCATTAGAAAGAAGAGCGATGTTTTCAACAAAAAAACAGGTGATAACAATAATCAACCAAAACCAAATATTCGAGAGTGTGTATTTGAAATGTCCCATGTGCGAGCCACACGCATTATACAAATAAACGCGCGAAATGTCTAAAACTTTAAAGTATCGCGGACCTCATTGAGGTCCTTTAAACTTTGCTTTATTTCGATAAACATCTTGAATCTATCATCATAAATAGTAAAAAAGTACATATTGATTTTGATATAATCAAAAAATTACTTATAATAATGACATGAATAAATATCAAATATTAAAAGGTATGATTGAAGAGGGACAACAAATTGTTGTTTTTACGGGAGCGGGAATCTCGGTGGCAAGTGGCATTCCTGATTTTCGCAGCGCCGATGGACTCTATAATCAAAAAACTAAACTATCCATTTCACCAGAAGAGATTATTTCTCATCATTTCTTCGAGAATCACCCATCCGATTTCTATGATTTCTATAAATCAAAAATGCTCTATCCACAAGCTCAACCAAATCTCGCTCATAAGTACTTTGCTAATCTTGAAAAACAAGGTAAAAATGTCATTATCATCACTCAGAATATCGATGGGCTCCATCAAGAAGCGGGTTCTTCATTAGTCTATGAATTACATGGCAATGTTCATCGTAATTATTGTGAAAAATGCGGGCGTTCTTTTGGCATGAATTATATCTTAAAGCATCAAGGTGTTCCCACTTGTGATGTCTGTGGAGGAGTGATAAAACCCGATGTGGTTCTTTATGAAGAGCCACTCAATGAAGATACCATTATGCGAGCGATATCCGCTATCATGACTTGTGATGTTTTAGTGGTTGTGGGCACCTCATTAACTGTCTATCCCGCCGCTGGCTTTCTCCGTTATTTTAAAGGTAAATACCTTATTGTTATCAATAAAAGTGAGACATCCTATGACAACATGTGCGATCTTGTCATCAACGAAAATATTGAAGATGTGGTTAAGAAACTAGTATGAAAAAAGTTATCATATTTGATTTAGATGGGACTCTTCTCAACACCATTGATGATTTAAAAAACGCCGTAAATCACGTTTTATTTTTACATAATTGGCCAGCAAGAACGACCGAACAAATTCGACAAGCCATTGGTAATGGTGTCGCAAAATTAGTGGAAAGAAGTTTGCCACAAGAAACAACTAAAGGCGATTATCTTTTAGCGCTTCAAGAATTTCGCGCTTATTATAGCGAGCATTACGATGAGCAAACCCATCCATATAAAGACGTTGTGTCACTTATCGAGAAATTAAAAAGTGACGGCTTTCTTCTTGCGGTTTGCACGAATAAAACGCAATTAGTTGCGGAGAAGTTGGTTCATCATTTTTTCGATCATTTATTTGATTTTATTCAAGGCGATCAAGTTGATGTTCCGAAAAAACCCGCTCCCGCCATGATTGACAAGATTCTCCATTTCTTTCATATCAAAAAAGAAGATACCTTATATGTTGGCGACACGGATGTCGATCGTCAGACGGCCCTTAATTCACAACTTGATTATTATCTTGTCAGCTATGGTTATCGCACTAAAGATGAATTGAATATTCTTTGTCCTGATAGCGTAATCGTCGACACAGTTGAGGAATTATATTTCAATATCAAAAAAAATAGGAATTAATCCTATTTTAATTCTTTAATTCGCTGATTGATAAAATCAAGAATTTTATCGCGCTTGACTCCGTAGCAAGTCGAGAATTCATCGAGAATAAAATTGGTGGCATATTCGAGCATATCAACATCTGCGGGTCCAAGTTTGACTCCCTCGGGATTATCTCGATAAGTTCTTAGTTGAGCAAAGAGATAGGCGATATCTTCGACATCACCAGAACATAGCTTTCTTTTATAAGCATCTCTTCTTTGTTTGGTGTTGGGATTGAATTCTTTTTCGACTTCACTAATTTTTATTAATAATTTATCAGCCTCTTCTTTAGACATAATAGGACGGATAATATCATCGATTGAATCAAAGGGAACATAGATGGTTTCGGCATCGCTGCGATTGGCTCGCACTAAGAAATAGGTTTTGCCACCCATCTCCTTTGTTCCGATAATGACGGATAGTCCATCTCGGCAATGCATCACTTCATCATTTACTTTGAATTTACTCATATTACTATTCTATTATCTCAAAAAATGACCCAAAATGTAAGCGAAAAGCCCAATTATAATTATCAATTAGAATATATTTTTCTAGAAATGGACTGATAAAATAAAAAGCGCCATAGGCGCTTATTTTTAATAATTGATGATTAATAATTTTGAGCAATATTATATATAGCAATAAAACATGGGTCTGTAAAGAGCCTAGCAATTAAATTTATCATCATAAAAAAGATAACCGATGGATAAGAATTTATTTTTCTATCAACGCAACAAACGAAAAAATATTTAACTTTTAAATGATAAATTCAAGAAAATTTCACATGTCAGCGATAGAGACAAATGAATTTAGAGATTGGCTTGTATCCATTTAAGAAATGCCACCATAAAGGCAGATAAGTAAGTGGATGTCCGTTCATTCTTTAGTGATCCGTCCTCATCAAATAAGGCATAGATATTGCCGATATAAGCTTCTGGCTGAGCCATTACTGGAACATTTAAGCAAGCCAAAACTTGACGCAGTTGATGATTGGCCCCAAAGCCGCCCATGCCACCTGGTGAGATGCTAATGACAGCGCCTGGCTTTTTATCCCAAGCGTTCTGCCCATATGGTCGAGAGCCAATATCGAGAGCGTTTTTAAGAACAGGTGGAATCGAACGGTTATATTCCGGGGTAATAAATAAAACCGCATCGTGTTTTCGAATTGTCTCTCTCAACTTGAGCCAGGGTTGTGGCTCTTTGTTTTCATCTTCTAAATCTTGATTATAAATAATGAGATCATTGATATCGATGATGCTAAGATTTAAATCCTTTGGACTTAAATTTTTGAGAGCGAGAGCTAATTTTTTTGAATAAGATTCTTTACGATTGCTGCCAATAAAGACAGCGACATTTATTTTTGACATATTTTAAATTCCTTTGTATCTACTTTCACTTTATTGAAAGAAAATTATCATTTCAAATGAAATGCTTATATTTTGCTAGGTCAAAAAGATAATTTAATTAGAAAAAGAAAAAAACCTTAACAAAAGTTAAGGTTAATAATCATTTGGTGGATCTGACCGGGATCGAACCGGCTACCTCCTCCATGCCATGGAGGCGCTCTCCCAGGTGAGCTACAGACCCAAAGGACTGTTATGATTTTATAACGAGATCGTCCCATAAATCAATAACAACTTCGTTTGATGTCGCGATTGATAATCTCTCTTGAATTAAAAATGATTTTAAGAGAAATGTTTTATAAGGCAAGGATGAGAAATAAAAAGCGTTAAACATATATGTGTTAACGCAATTTTGCATGGCGCGCCTGAGGCGATTTGAACGTCTGACTCCCATCTTAGGAGGATGGTACTCTATCCAGCTGAGTTACAGGCGCAATTTCATAAAGGTTTTATTTCTTTAAAAAATTGCTGATATCTTGATAGACTTCAACACGATTTTTTTCATTTAAAATCTCATGCCTCATGTGAGAATAGATATGAGCGGTAATATTATGAACACCAACAGAGCAATACATCTTTTGTAATGCCATCGTCGATTTAGTGTAATTAGTGACTGGATCTTCTTCGCCAGAAATGATAAATAATTGAATATCTTTATTTATTTGTTTAAGACCTTTCTTTTTGTAGAGTGTTTTCATACCCTTAAGAAATTCGAGACAGAAACCATTATTGGGTCCAAATCCACATAGTGGATCAGCAATGTATTTAGTCACATTTTCATGACGATAGGAAAGCCAATCATAAGGTGTTTCAGGATTAGTAATTTTTTTATTGAAGTTCCCAAACATCAAAGAGTTTAAAAATTGAGCCTTTTCATTGCGATTCTTTTTATTGACGATCATCTTGGCTAAGCAATAACCAACTCCGACGGCGGGATTCTTACTTCCTGAACCGCAGAGAACAACTTTCTTCACATGATTAGGATAACGTTGAATATAGGATTGAGCCATAAAGGAACCCATGCTATGGGCAAAGATATAAGTCGGCACACCACTCTTTTCCAGATGAGTGACCACTTTATTTTCTAAATCAACTTGTTTTTTAAATCCATCAAGAGGCCAAATACCCACATTAGACATATCGGGGAGAACATTTTCGCCTTGTCCAAATGTATCAAGACAATAGACACTAAAACCCTCACCATTGAGAAAAGTAGCAAATTCATCATAGCGTTGAGCATATTCTTCCATGCCCTCCATGATTAAAACATTAGCTACTGGCTTTTCAATTTCCCAGGCCAATCCAAAATAATGTTGACCATCAAATTCTAGTTCGTAACGTTTTTTCATATGTTTACCTACTTATCATATCCATTTGGATTATTTTTCTGCCAATTCCAAGAATCACGGCAGGCGTCACTTATATTATAGATGGTTTTATAGCCCATCTCTTCAAAAGCTTTTGTGCAATCGGCATAATTCTCATCAACATCGCCAGGACGTCGCGGACAGATTTGATATTTGATAGAAATGTGATTAGCGTTTTCAAAAGCGTGAACAAGTTCTAAAACACTAGTGCCACGACCAGTTCCAAGATTATAGATGACGAGCCCGGGGTTAGTGGCTAACTTTTTCAAAGCAAAGCAATGACCTCGCGCCAAATCAACAACATGAATATAATCGCGGACACCTGTCCCGTCACAAGTCTGATAATCGTTGCCATAGACATTGAGAAATGGACGTTTACCAATCGCTACCTGCGTGATATAAGGCATTAAATTATTAGGAATACCATGAGGGTCTTCCCCCATTAATCCTGATGAATGGGCTCCAATAGGATTGAAATAACGCAAGATGGCAATGTTGGATTCAGGATGTTCCTTCGCATAGTTGACTAAAAGAAATTCAATATCTAATTTGGTTTGACCATAAGGATTGGTGCAACCGCCAATTTTATCACTTTCCTTCAAAGGAACGCGTTCAGGAATACCATAGACTGTGGCACTGGAAGAAAAGACGAAATTATGGACATCAAATTCCGCCATCAATTTGAGAAGAACGCGGCTGCTTCCCACATTATTAGAAAAATATAAATCAGGTTTTTGAACTGATTCAGCCACGCTTTTTAATCCTGCAAAGTGAATGATATCGGTGATGTTTTCTTTTTCAAAAACATAGCGCATCATCTCTTCATTTTGCACATCAATTTCGTAGAAGGTAGGCTTTTTACCAGTTATTTGACAAATACGATTCAAAACTTCTGGTTTGGAATTTAAAAAATTATCAACAATAATCACTTCGTATCCTTCATTTAATAATTCAACGACAGTGTGGGAACCAATGTAGCCAGTTCCTCCAGTAACTAAAACGGCCATTTTATCTTCTCCTTAATTCTTCAACCACATATTTATTGGCTAAAGCGGGGTTAACTTTACCTTGGGTTTTTTTCATGATTTGTCCAACGAGAAAGCCAACCGCTCGATCTTTGCCGTTTTGATAATCAACGATTGCTTGTGGATTGGCGTTGATAATTTCATTAACCAAGTTAAGAATTTCTTCTTCATTATTTATTAATGAAATTCCAATCGACTTTTTAATCGTTTCTGGGTCTTCTTTGGTTTGATACATCTTGTCAAAAATATCACGAGCTTGCTTATTCGAAATATCGCCTTTTTCAATCATCAACACAAGCTTTCCTAAATTAATGGGAAGGATGGGGAAATCGGTAATGGAAATAAGTTCTTTATTAAGAATGGATTGAACATCAACAATTAACCAGTTAGCTAATAATTTAGCATTAGCTCCTGTCTTGATTGCTTCATCAAAATAGCAACTGATTTCCTTATTAGCAATAAGCATATTACTATCGTATTCATTGAGACCAAGTTGTTCATAACGATTTAATTTTGACTCCGCAAGTTCAGGAGAGGTTTCGATCGCGTTATTAATAAATTCATCACTTAATTTAATAGGAGTAATATTAGGTTCTGTAAAATATTTATAATCAACCGCATCAGTTTTTAAACGCATCAAAACAGTTTGTTTTAATCCTTCATCAAAGCGGCGTGTTTCCTGAGTTACAGAACCGCCACTAAGAAGAATTTGTTCTTGTCTTTTTACTTCAAAATCAATAGCCTTCTCGATATTAGCAAAGCTATTTAAGTTTTTAATCTCGACTTTTGTTCCTAGTTTCTCACTTCCAAAAGGTCGAATGGAAACATTGACATCGCACCGTAATGAACCTTCTTCCATCTTGCCATTACTAACATCAAGAAAAGAGACGATTGAACGTATTTTTTCAGCATATTTCATCGCTTCTTCACCGCTTCGTAAGTCGGGGCGAGAAACAATTTCAACTAGAGGAATGCCCGCTCGATTATAGTCGAGAAGAGTGCAATCCCAGGAATGGAGTTGCTTGCAGGTATCTTCTTCCATGTGAAGTCTTTCAATGCTAATCGTCTTTTTACCTCGACTGGTTTCAATTTCTAAAGTTCCATTTGAACCAATAGGTCGTCTCTGCTGAGTGATTTGATATCCCTTTGGCAAATCGCTATAAAAATAATTTTTACGGTCGAACCATAATTCGTGGTCAATGCTCATATGGAGAGCATGAGAGATGCGAATCGCGTTGATAACAGCTTGCTTATTAACAACAGGCATCGTACCAGGAAAGCCAAGATCAAGAGGGACAGTTTGACTATTAGGAATTTCACCATAAGTGACAGGGGCATTAGAAAACATCTTACTTTTTGTTTTCATTTCAACATGGATTTCAAGTCCGATAACAGCTTCAAAATTCATCTTATTCATCCTCCTGAGCCACTAAGTTTTTTAAATTGATAAAATTTTCTAGGGCTTTAGCGATGGAAAACATTTCAACTTCCTCAAATTTGCGACACATAATATTGGCACCATAAGGAAGATGATTTTCAAAACCGAGAGGTATGACAATCGACGGAAGACCAGCAAAATTACCTAGCGCTAAGTGATTGTCAGAAATCAGATATTCATTAGAAAGTTTGTCGCTTACCCTTCCATCAAATAATGGAGCGGTAGTTGGAGAGGCAGGCAAATAAATAGCATCATATTTTTTTAATATCTCATTTACAGCATCAACGATGACACGACGGCATTTCTGCGCTCTTAAAAATACTTCATCTTGATTTTCTTTAAAGAGAGAATAACTTCCAATGACAAAACGTCTTTTTATCATCTCACAAAACCCTTTTGTTCGAGCTTTAGTCATGACTTCTTCGTAATCTTTTCCTTCTGAACGAGGCCCGAATTTTATTCCATCCAAATTAGCGTTATTGCTTGTTGCTTCCGAACAAGAAATAACAATATATGTAGGATATATTGCTTTGCAGAGATTGACATCCATTGAAACAAATTCAACGGTGACGCCACAAGACTTTAAGTCTTCAATAGAATGATTAAAGGCAGAAATAATATTCTTATTAGTAATAGAGTCGTATATCTCTTTGATAATCGCAATTTTTTTACCTTTGATATTATCGTTAATAGCTTTTAAATAAGAAGGAATATTTTCAGTTGAAGAAGAACTATCTTTTTCATCTCGTCCCGCTAAAGCTTGAAGAACAATGGCGGAATCTTGGACATTGCGCGTAAAGAAAGCTACATGATCAAGGGAAGGAGCGAAAGGAAATAGGCCAAAGCGCGAGATGCGTCCCCATGTTGGTTTTGTTCCAACCAGACCGGCATAACTAGCTGGTTTTCTCACGCTATCGCCAGTGTCAGATCCAATAGAGAAAGGAACAATTCCAGAAGCGACTGAAGCAGCTGATCCGCAAGAGGAACCACCAATCATGTGTTGATGTTGGGAATCCCAAGGATTATAAGTTCTTCCTTTTCGACCTGTTGTTCCTGTTCCACCCATCGCTAATTCATCGAGAGTAGCTTTACCGATAAGGATAGCGCCTTCATCAATTAAGCGAAGATAAACTTCGCTAGAATAAAGTGGAACATATCCATTAAGGATATTTGAAGAGGCAGAAGTCGGAATATTTTTTGTTGAGAAATTATCTTTCAAAACAAAAGGAATGCCCCATAATAGATGATCTTTCTTTTTCTCATCTAATTGATCAACGGCATCAAGAGCTTCTTTTTCACAAATATATTCAAAAGCATTGTTTTGATCTTGTTTAGCTTTTTCAATCGCCGCTTTGACCAATTCAAGAGGAGTAACTTTTCCATCAATAATCGCTTGATGGATGGATAAAATATCCTGAATTAAATAGTCCATTATCCCACCACCTTTGGCAGACGAATTTGTCCATCGACAACATCGCTGGCATTTTGTAAAGCCTCTTCTTGAGAGAGAGGCGAAACAGCTTCATCAACGCGAAGGTAATCGGTCGAAACATCAAAAGGAAAAGTCATTGGTTCAACATCGTCTAAACCAGGAATGGTGGAAATTAATTCCATCTGACGGATAACGACAGAAAACTCTTCCAAAAGAGTGATGTATTCAGATTCAGCCATATCAAACATTAAGTTGTTGGCTGATTGTTTCAATAGTTGCATATCAACTTTTTTCATAATCTAATAATCCTGTTCTATTAGAGGTATTTTACCATATCAAAATCATTTTTATTAATAAAAATATGATTATTGAAAAATCAAATGATTTAAAAATGAATAGTTTTGATAAAAGTGGGTTATTTTATTAATGCCTTAAACTCGTCTTCACTTAATATCGTTATGCCCAATGTTTGAGCTTTTTCCAATTTGCTGCCGGCATCCACTCCCACAATTACAGCATCAGTGGCTTTAGAAACAGAGCCAGTCACTTTGGCTCCTAAATTTTCAAGGAGTTCAGTCGCTTCTTTTCGACCGATGAAAGAGAGCGTTCCCGTTAGCACGACAGTCTTCCCTGAAAAATAGGAATTAGCGGCTTGCGTCATTGTTCCCTTGTATTGAAAATTTAATCCTCGGGCTTTTAAAGCATCAATTGTTTCAATGTTTATTTCCGAAGCAAACCACGAAACAATCGAACGAGCAACAATAGGTCCGATATCTGGAATTTCTAAGAGTTCTTCTTCTGTCGCTTTCATAAGATTGTCGATATGGAGAAATTTTTTGGCTAATGTCTTGGCCATTTTTTCACCGACTTCTTTTATTCCCAACCCGAATAAGACTTTTTCTAATGAATTGTTCTTTGATGTTTCGATAGCAGTTAATAGATTATCAATTGATTTTGATTGCCAACCATCAAGATTAATAATGTCTTCTCGATAATCAGAAAGGGAGTAAATCTCGCTTATTTTATGGAAAAATCCTTGATTAAAAAATTGTTCAGCCACTTTTTCACCTAAACCCTCGATATCCATAGCATCTCGTGAAGCAAAATGAATTATCGATTCAATTTGACGCGCGTCACAAAGTGGGTTCATGCAAAAATGCATAGCATCAATTTTAACAAGAGGCGAGCCGCAGACTGGACATTTATCTATCATATGATAGGGCTTTTGACTTCCATTGCGTTTATCTTCTAGAACTCGAACTACTTCAGGAATAACGTCTCCTGCTTTTCTTAAAACGACATAATCGCCAATCATCAAATTCTTTTCTCGAACAAAATCTTCATTATGAAGAGTTGCTCTTTGAACTGTGCTTCCAGCGACACGAACAGGCTCCAAAACAGCATTAGGAGTAATTTTTCCCGTTCGACCGACGGTATAGATAATATCGAGAAGTTTAGTGACGACTTCTTCAGGAGGAAATTTATAAGCAATTGCCCAACGTGGGGTTTTAGCGGTATAGCCTAATTTATCGTACAAAGACATATCATCGACTTTAATAACCACACCATCAATGTCATAGCCTAGTTCAGGTCTTTTTTTAGTATATTCAATAATATATTGAATGACTTCATCAATGCCGCGGCAAATTCGACGTTCTGGATTGGTTTTAAAACCTAATTTGCTCACCATATTTAAAGCTTCAGAGTGATAGCGGATATGAAAGTCTCGAGCATTGACAAAATAATACCAATAAGCATCGAGACCACGGCTAGCAGCAACTGAACTATCTAATTGGCGAATACTACCAGCGGCCGCGTTTCTGGCATTAGCGAAAAGTTGTTCACCTTTCTTTTCTTTTTCCTCATTAAGTTTCTTCAATGATTGCTTTGGCATAAAAACTTCGCCGCGAACTTCAAAATCACCATCCAGATCAATATGAGAAGGAATTGATTTAATAGTGATGACATTAGCTGTAACGTCTTCGCCTTCGACACCATCGCCACGTGTGGCGGCATAAATTAATTTCTTATTATAAACAAGAGACATGCCAAGACCATCAATCTTCATCTCAGCCATATATGTGATTGAATCTCCGCCGACAATTTCTTTAACTTTTCGATCGAAATCCCGCAGATCATCTTCATTAAAAGCATTAGCTAAAGATAGCATTGAACGTTGATGAACAATTTTTTTAAATTGATCTTGAACAATGCCTCCCACTCTTTGAGTTGGAGAAAGAGGAGAAGCTAAGTCAGGATTCTCCTTTTCAAGCAATATTAATTCTTGCATTAGACGATCATATTCACTGTCAGCAACGGAAGGATTGTCTAGGACATAATACTCGTAATTATATTTTTCTAGAAGATTGATTATCTCTTGCATTCGTTCTTTTGGTGTCATGCTGCATGTCCTCCTTTAGAAAGAAATGGATGATTTCCCATGAGAGATTTAATTCCGTGGTTTTCAAATGATACTTTAATAATACCATCTCCTTCGAGAGCAAGAACTTTTCCTTTTCCAAAATTTTTATGATAGACAATATCTCCCACATTCCATTGCTCGACATTGTTCGTTTGCTTAGTGAAATCTTGTTTAATAGGTTCGTCAGCGGTAAAGTCAAGATTTGGTCCATCATTAAAATGATATTCACTTGGTTTTTTAGTGGAGCGATAGGGATTATATGCCATTTCAGAATGGACAACATTGTTGCCAGATTCTGCTAAGAATTGCGAAGGAGCAAGGCTGCCACCTAAAACATATGAATAATCGCTCGCGTATGTCAAAAAGAGTTTTTCTTTCGCTCTTGTCATCGCGACATAAGCGAGACGTCTCTCTTCTTCAAGACCGCGATAGCCAGATTCAGCAACCGAACGAGAATGAGGAAAGACACCATCATTAAATCGCACTACAAAGACGATAGGATATTCTAATCCTTTTGCCGTATGAACTGTCATCATTGTGACAAAGTCACCGTCAATCACATCGTCTTGAGCCGAATATAAGGATAGATTTTGCAAATATTCCGCAAAAGTTGATTCAGGATTGGATTTTAGATAATGGCGAATATCGGCAAATAATGCTTTGATGTTTTCTCTTCGCTCTTCGCCATCTTCCTCTTTTAACAGATATTCATAGTAACCAAGGGATATAATCATATCTTCCAGAGTTTTAGAAAAGACTTCTTGATCTGCATCAATTTTTCCACGCGTAATATCGATTAATTCAATCATTGCTTTTAATTTGTCGATTATTTTTGGTGGAACATTGGAACTTTCCCGATCAATATGGCGAATATATTCATAGACATTTTGATTAGCTTGATTTGATTCGTCCTTGATTTTTTCAACTGTCAAATCGCCAATTCCTCTTTGAGGAACATTAATTATGCGATAAAAAGAAATATTATCATTCTCGTTAATGAGAAGATGAAAATAAGCTAAAACATCTTTTATTTCACGTCTTTGATAGAACTTTTGCCCGCCAAAAATCTTATAAGGAATTCCCCGATTGACAAAAGCAGCTTCAAATTCCATCGTTACATAATTTGAACGATACAAGACAGCAAAATCGGAGTAGCGCTTATTGCCACCTTTGACCAATTTTTGAATTTCGCGCGAAACATAATCAGCTTCACCTTTTGATGAAGCTCCCGCAAAAACAGTGACTGGTTCACCTTTGCTTGCATCGGTATAAAGATTTTTTGCCACTCTCATTTTGTTAAAGGAAATAAGTTTGTTTGCCGAATCCAAAATGTTTTGGCTGCTGCGGTAATTTCTTTCGAGAATAATCGTTTGAACATCAGAATATTCCTTATTTAAATTAAGGATGATGCTCTGGTTGGCACCGCGCCATGTGTAAATTGTTTGATCTGGATCTCCAACAACATATAAAGAAGTGGATGGCTTCATAAGTAATTTAATCATGTGATTTTCCACATCATTAGTGTCCTGAAATTCATCGATTAAAATATAATTAAAACGATTTTGCCACTTCAAATGAATGCTTGGATAATCTTCAAGGATACGAATGGTTTTTAATAATAAATCATCAAAATCTAAAGCATAGCTCCTCATTTTTTCTTCTTCATAACGAGTATAGATTTCTAAACAAGTCTTCTCATCTTCAAAAGCTGGTTTAGTAATTTTGATATCATCGGGGTATTGCTCTTTTAATTTTTTAGAACTGATATAACCTAGAGCTTTGTTGACAATTTTGTCTCCGCGTTTAAAGTTCATATCAGAGGCAATATCTTTGATGATTTTAGTTTGGTCGTCTTCATCTAAAATGGTAAAAGAACGAGGAAAATTCAAAATATCAATTTCTTTGCGCAGAAAATTGGCGGCGAAAGAATGAAAAGTTTTAATTGTTAAGTCAGAACTAGCTTCTGGAATCATTTTCAAAATTCTTTGTCGCATCTCTTCGGCCACTTTATTAGTAAAAGTGATAGCTAAGATTGACCACGGAGCAACATCAAGTTCAGATAATAAATAAGCAATTCGATAGGTCAAAACCCGCGTTTTTCCCGATCCAGCACCCGCGACAATTCGGACATGTTGGGCAAGAGTGGTCACAGCTTCTAATTGCTTCTCGTTTAATTCATTTCTTATATTCATATATTGCTATGCAATATATTATCATATTATTCACTTTTTTTCAATTCATTTATTGTTCAACAATTATTAAAAATTATCCCAGTAAATTAAATAATCAGCTATTTTTTGCGCCCCAAGGATATTTTTTGTCACTATATTCGCTTTAATTTGCAGGAGCGTTGGTGTTCCCCCAAACCATAATTGTTCAATTGTTGATGCACCGATGGTTTGATCAATTTCATCGCCGATGGGAATTGCATCATTATAGACAAGAAGATAACAAGGGGTCGTGGCGTTTTTAATTGTCTTCAGCATTTTTTCTTTGATTTGCTGGCAATAATAGCAATGTTCACTATAAAAATAGATATAGTATTTCATTTCTTTTTGTTTGAACACATCTTCCCAATAAATAAAGGATGAAGAAAAATCATCATAGTCCAAAGGTGAAGCTGACTTGGCACAGGAAAAAGTAAAGAGAGCACACATAAGAAGAGTCACTATTTTCTTCATAATTATATAGAGCTTTTTTTAATAGTTATTTTTGAAAAAATATTGGCGAATGGTAAAATAATAAAAATGGCAATATTTAAAAAGAAAGAAACATTGACGGGAAATATCACTTATATGGCTCTGATGGCGGCGATCAATGTGGTTTTCGTTTTGCTAGCAACATGGTTACCTTATTTACTTTTTCTTCTGGTCTTTATTCTTCCTTTGACTAGCACTATCGTCACTTTTTTCTGTAAGAAAAAGTATTTTATCATCTATGCTATTGTCACAATTGGATTATGTTTATTAACAACCGTTTGGGATATTGGAAATACGCTGTTTTATGTCATTCCCTCGATTCTTTCGGGTTTTATTTTTGGATTGCTGTTAGAAAAAAAGATTAGTCCGATTTTGATTATTCTCTCCGCTGTTGTTATTCAGATTGTTTTTTCTTATCTCGCACTGCCCCTTATCACTGTTCTTTATGGTCGTGATATCGTCAGTGATTTTGCGAGCTTTTTTGGCCTTGATAATTATATTCACCTTAATTATGTTAAACATATGTTTATTTGTTCTTTGGCTCTTGTTCAACAGGTTCTTTCTTTTATCGTTATCAATGAGGAGTTACCCAAACTAAATATTGATGCAACTCATTTGAGAAAAGGTCAAATCATCGTTTTATTTCTCATTCCTTCCTTTATCGTCGCCAGTGTTATCTTGGCATTTTGCTATCCTGAATTGTCTTATTCGATTATGTTCATGGTTCTTCTTCTATCAATTTATGAATTGGGTGTTTTAATTGTGAATAAAAACAAGATCATTATCTCGTTATTGATTGTTGGAGCCTTTTTATCCGTTTTTTTATTCGCTGGATTTTATTCTCTTATTGATCAAAATACTTCTGAACCAATTGGTTTATTACTCTTGCAGATTTATCCTCTCTTAATCGCAATTATTGGTTTCATCAATAATTATTTGTTTAGGAACATAAAGCAAGATACAATTGGAGATAGGCAAGATTAATGGAAGGTTTATTTAAGAGTTTTGGAAAGGGATTGCTATACATTTTTGTATTGCCATTCTTTCTTTTGGTCATGGCGGGATATGCCCTTGTCGGACTGATTGCTTTTATCTTTTTATTCTTTAAATCAATCATTCTATTTTTCTGTGGTCGTTCTCTTGATATTGAATTACCGGAAGATAAAAAAGCCAAAGAGATTATTAGAAACGCTCTTCCAGCTAGTTCAAATCCTGTTTTTAATCAAGGCAATGTACAACAACCATTCCCTAACAATATTCCTTCCAGTTCAAATCCCCCTTCTGCATCAGCTCCAGTAAATGTCGATCCTCATTCCGTGGAAGAAGCATGTTTTGGTCAAAATAAGCCCATCGTTTCGGAGAACAAAAAGGAAATACCACCAGAAATTAATAATCATCAAGTTTCTCTTCAAAATGAAGAACTCCCTCCTATTGAAGAAAAGCAAACTGATCCAGTTATTGTTAAAAATAACGAACCTATTATTTCTCCTAGAGACAACGTCTCTCAGGAAAAATATTCGCCCAAAAGAACTTCGCTTGTTAACGAACCATTAGAGGAAAATGAAAAGAAAACTGACGACTCACATAATGGAATTGACATTGATTTTAAGGATTTTTAATCGTATATGCTCATTGAACTCATTAAATTAACCGAATCAGATAAGCGGCTCATTGTGGCTTTGCTTTTAATTTTGATTTTATTTTTTGTCATTGTTGGATTAATCGGGTATCTTATTGTTCGCGTGATGAAATGGCAAGGCAAACGTCTTGATACTGGCGTTTCCGATGTCGTTTATTCACGAGTGATAACTGACAAGAAAACTTTTAGCAAATATGCCCATAAAAAGAATTGGATTATATTTTATAAAGCGGCTCGTATCCCTGTTGTCATCATGTTAATTTCTTCTTTAATTTTATTGATTAGAGACATTGTCTATCATGATTTTACCTATAATCCTTTTGATACGACTAAAGGTTTTGCGACGATTTTGTTCTGTTGGGATTTCAGTGATGTCATCCATCTTTCATTTTTAACAGAGTTTTCGTTTATTATCAAAGCCCCAATTTTAATCAATGAGCCCCACTTTGTCTTAGAAGCATGGGGCGGTTATCTTTTTGTTCCCGGTATTACCATTGGAGGGCTATGGTATTTATGGTGTGTCCAATCACTTATATCGCGCACCTTGAGAATTAAGAAATTGAGCGAATCAATATTTGATAAAAATCTTGATAATTTCAATCAAAATGAGCAATTAATGAATTCATTAAATGTCGGCCAGAAGCCCATTGCTCCTGACGAGAAAAAAGTTGAAGAACCAAAATAAAAAGAGTTCTAATCGTTAAATCGATATTGAACTCTTTGTTTTTATGACCAGGTGAGAGAAACGATTTGATATATTAAATAGACAATTAATAAGACATCAGCAATAATCAAAACCCAAAGGAATCGTCTTTTCATACGAATACGACGATTGATTTCTTCTTGTGTAAGTGGTAAATCCTTATTTTTGCGTCCCATGATTAAACCTAATATTTAATAGTATTTGAAGTTCGTGGATAAGGTTGAACATCACGAATATTTTGCATTCCAGTGACATACATTAATAAGCGATCAAAGCCAAGACCAAATCCAGAATGACGGCATCCACCATAACGGCGAGTATCTAAATACCATTCCAATCCCTTGGTAAGGCCTAACTCATCCATTTTGGCTTTTAAAATATCGTAGCGTTCTTCACGTTGCGAACCGCCGACCAATTCTCCGACAGCAGGAACAAGCAAATCACAAGCCGCCACTGTTTTTCCGTCATCATTTTGACGCATATAGAAAGCTTTAATTTCTTTTGGATAGTCAATGAGAAAAAGAGGTCCTTTGACGATTTGTTCAGTCAAATATCGCTCGTGCTCAGATTGAAGATCCATGCCCCATTCAATATTTGTGTTTTCAAATTTAAAACCATCTTTAACGGCCTTTTGAAGAATTTCAATGCCTTCGGAATAAGTCATAACTTTGAAATCAGAATTGACAACATGATGTAATCTCTCAAAGAGAGTTGTGTCAATCATGCTATTGAAAAATTCCATTTCGGAAGGACAAGAAGTTAAAACGTAATTGATGCAGTATTTAACACAATCTTCAATTAAATCCATATCGTCTTGCAAATCGGCAAAAGCAATCTCGGGTTCGACCATCCAGAATTCACTCGCATGGCGAGTTGTATTGCTATGTTCAGCTCGAAAGGCTGGACCGAAAGTATAGACATCATGAAAGGCTAACGCAAATGGTTCAACATGGAGTTGACCAGTAACGGTGAGATTAACTTTTTGACCATAAAATGAGTTTGGATCTTTTGTGTCATGAGTAACAACATCAAAAACATTGCCCGCTCCTTCACCATCGTTAGTGGTTATTTCGGGAGTGTGAACATAAATAAAGCCTCGTTCTTGAAAGAATTCGTGAATAGCCATAGAAAGAACACTTCTCACGCGAAAAACAGCTTGGAATGTATTGGCTCGTGGACGAATATGAGCAATATCGCGAAGAAATTCAAATGAATGACGCTTTTTTTGGAGAGGATAATCATCTTCGACATCACCCTCTAATTCACATTTATCAATGACAACTTCAAATGGTTGTTTATTATCAGGAGTTAAATGAACGTGACCCGCAATATTAACGGCCGCTCCTGTTTTAAGAGAACGAATCGTCTCATAATCAGAGCATTCTTTGTTATAAACAAGCTGAACATTTTTAAAATATGTTCCATCATTAAATTCAATGAAGCCAATAGATCCATTATCGCGGTTGGTTTTCACCCAACCTTCCAAGATTACTTCATTGAGTTGAGCTTTTTCTTCTTCGTCACCACTGACAATGATGTCATATAGTTCGAAATCAGTTATTGAATAGGATTTCATAGACGATTCCTCCGTAAAAATATTATACAAGAATAAATGATTTAATCATTTTAATTCGTAAATTTATCAAAATTTTCGATTTTCCAATTTGGATCAACACCTAAATCTAAAGAGGCAAATATCTTCAAAGCGTAAAGTCGTTCTGCAACCTTCGCAATCATCGCTGCGTTATCCGTGCAGCACCACATGGGAGGGATGTTAATTTTCACTCCGAGGTTAGTCATTTCTCTTTGCATCTCGCTTCTTAAATAGGAGTTGGCGGATACTCCTCCACCTAATAGAACTTCCTTTACTTCATATTCTTTCACAGCTTTTATTGTTCGATCAACCACAAGACCAATGGCGACATCTTGAAAAGATTTGCACATATTTGGGACATTGATTGCCTCCCCTTTTTGTTCGAGATGATGAACTAAATTAATCACATTAGTTTTTAAACCAGAAAAGGATAGATCATAGGTTTTTTCACCTTTCAAAGGTGTCGGTAACTGATAAGTATGTTGCCCTTCTTTGGCCAATTTATCAATCGGAATACCACCAGGATAGGGAAGACCCAAAACACGGGCCACTTTGTCGTAGCATTCGCCCACGGCATCATCTCTTGTCTCCCCGATTATTTCAAAAGATAGATGGCTTTTCATGAGAACTAATTCGGTATTTCCTCCCGAAACAACAACGGCGAGAAGCGGAAAAGTAAATGGCTCGATATATTCGTTAGCGTAGATATGACCCACTAAATGATGAACGGGAATAAGTGGTTTGTGATAGAGCATCGCTAATGTTTTAGCGGCTTGTAAACCGACATGGAGAGCCCCGATTAAACCCGGACCACGAGTCACAGCAAAAGCATCAACTTCTTCTAAAGTGATCTTGGCTTGTTCTACAGCTTCTTGAAGCACAACCCCAATATTCTCTGTATGTAATCGCGAAGCGATCTCGGGCATAACACCACCATATTTACGGTGAACTTCAATTTGAGTAGAAACGACATTAGAAAGCAAAACACCATCTCGAATAATGGCAATTGCTGTCTCATCACAACTAGATTCAATCGCTAAAATTGTCGCCATCTTTTCCGACCTCCAATAACATGTAATATGCATCCTCACCATTGCTATAATAATGAGGTTTAACTACGATTTTTTTAAAGCCATGTTTTTCATAAAATTGAATGGCTTTAGTGTTGGAAACTCGCACCTCTAAAGTCAGAGTGAGAATTTTCTTTTTCGCACAATCATTAATAATTTCATCCATCATGGCCGAGCCAAGATCTTTCCTTTGCATTTCAGGATGAACGGCAATTTTACAAATTGTCGCCGAATCAAATGTCTCCCAATAATCGCAAAATCCCAACACTGATTTCAATTTTTGCGATTCAATTTCTAGTTCAATGACCCAAAGATTACTAACGGGATTTTCTTCTAACTCATAGAGAAAATCTTTTTCTTGCCAAGGAGAGATAAAAGTTAAATTTTCAATTTCAAGGATGGCTGGTAAATCCTTTCTATTCGCTGGACGAACAGTGACATTTAAATATTCCATCGTTAATCTCTCAGATATACTGGCACTACGCCCAAAGGATTGGTGGCTTTTACTAAAGAGGGTTTTAAACCCCACATTTCTTTAGCGATATCGGCTTTGTGTCCCTCAATCTTTAAATAATCAGTTTCGCCACATATTGAATAATTGGCATGATTTAAAATGTATTCCTTCACATCCTGATTCTTCATAATTTGATCTTTTAAAAGACAAGTATCATTTTTATAAACACCAATATATGAACGATCACTCCTGGCATTGATTAAACAAATTGATGGTTTATCACCATTCTTCAAAATTTGAAGAGAACTGACAGGATATAAATCAATCTTTAAAGCTGTCGCGATGGTCTTAGCGATGGTCAAGGCGATGCGAACACCTGTATACGAACCAGGACCGATGGCGACAACGACAGAAGCGATGTCATCCTTGCTAATCTGGTACTTATTCATCAGTTTATCTAATTCGGGAATCATGTGTTCCGACTGCGTTTGCCACGCTTCATATGAAATAGAATCAACGAGATTCTCTTCATCAGCTAGTCCAACTGTTAAAGAAGTGTTCGATGAATCTAAAAGAATCGTATATTTCATATTTTTAAATCTCCTAGCAAAGATTCTAAACCTTTAAATGAAAAACTTCTTGTGTCATTTCCTTGATTTAAGATTTCAATTTCTAGAGCATTTTCTGGAATTAAATTCTTGATATATTGAGGCCATTCGATAACTGTGAGTCCTGTTTCATATCCGATGTATTCTTCTAGACCGATATCGGTTGAGATATTTTCTAGGCGATAAGCATCAATATGAATCAAGGGTTTCTTACCTTTGAAATAGATTTTCATAATATTGAAAGTGGGAGATTGAACAATATCTTCTATCATCAATCCTTGAGCAATACCACGAACAAGAGTGGTCTTGCCCGCCCCTAAATCACCTGTCAAAGCGATAGTGGTTCCATTTGGCAATGTTGAAGCGAGCCGTTCACCCAATTGCATGGTCTGCTCGGCGCTATAAGTATAAAAATGTTTTATCATATAAATTATTCTTTCTTGGCGGTCATTTCTAGGAAAGATTGGTAATAATCTCTCACAATGTTTTCTTGAAAAGGAAATTCGTGTTTTTTCATGCGTTCAATAATGAACTTCATCGTATATTTTAAAATTTTATCTAGTTCGTCATCATAACCATAAGAATCGCGATGATGAGCATATTCTTTTTCGTCGAGAACTCGAACCTCGCCGTTAGGAAATAGCTTGGCATCTAAATCATAGTCAATGTACTTAATGACATCGCGATCAATCATGGAAGGTGAAGCGATATTACAATAGTAACAAATACCATCATTTTTAATCATACAAATGGCATTCCACCACTCATGTTTAGAGAAAATAGTAATAGCGGGCTCTTTAGTAAACCAGCGGCGACCGTTGTTTTCAACAACCTTTGCTCTTCGAGAGGCAATAACAATATAATCATGGCTGTTTTCTAAAACAAAGCCACGATCCCAGCAGCGATGAACTGCTCCATCGTGCTTATAGCATTGAATGCCAACCCAACGTCCGACAATACTCATAATCCTACTTAGCAAGTTCTGCTAAAGCCTCTAGTAAAACTGGGAATTCTTTTTGAAATTGTTTAACACCATCGGGATTAAATTTTTTATCAACAGGGAGTTCATTCACCAAATCGTCATAACTAAGGTAGGCTGTGGTGTGTCCGGAAGAGACGCACACAATAACATTTAAGAGATGTTTTTCAACTTTAAATGCCTTTAATTTAGAAATAAATTTTGTGCCAAAAAGGGTTTTCAAATCTGTTCCTTTTGGACCATAGATAAGAAAATCGTCATTGCCATCTAAAGCTTCTAAATCTTCTAAAGCGGTTGGTTGATCAACACTATCCTTTGTTTTTAACAAAAAGATGTAGCGATTTTCAAATTCTAAGTTGTTAGCAAAATTGATGTATTTACCCACAAAAACAGTTTTTCTTTGACGACCAGCACCAGTAAATAAAGCACATTCGCAAACCTTGAAATGATGTTCATCAAAAAGTCCAGTCACAACATTGCGGGAAATCGAATTGGTCAAGCCAGTATAAACACCATCGGCAAAAACTTCGCCTAAATCTAGTTTTTCTTTCGGATTATAGACAACATTTGTAAATTTTCCATCCGCAAAAGTTACTTTGTTGATAGCGGTTGAGGCTTTGACAACATATCCTTCAAAATCAGGGCGATCAACTCGGCGATTGAGAATAAAGAAGACAGCGATGACAACCGCTGCTAAGCCCAATAAAGACCAAGCGATTATATTGGTTACCAATTGTGAAAAAGATAACAAAATCAGACCAGCAATTGAACAGACAATGATAACTGTCATCGCAATAGTTGACCGTAATTTTGAACGCTTAACTGAACTGATAATTTCTTTGCGATAATTGTCAATCGCTTCACCAAAAGGCAAATCATCAGCAGTTGGCTTTGTAATTTCGATTGGATGATTATTCTGACTTATAGGAGCGGAAGATTCGCTCTTTTCAACACTAGGTTGGGGAACATTTTGATTATCTGCGACTTCTTCAGTTTGAGATGTCACGACTTTTTCTTCTTGTTTTTTCATGAAAAGACCTCGTTGCAATTTAATATAACATATTATATTAGCAAACAAGAAAAGAAAATGTGTCGAGAGATACTATTTATTTGTCTTTTTTGCCTCAAAAATCATCGCTACGCCATAAGAAATGATAAGTGAAAATAATATTGATATAACAAAGCCCAAATAGCTAGTTTTTCCATCGACGACAGTTTCGATAGCTTTTGCTAAATAATAGATTGCCCCTAATGAACCGACAAGAATTAATCCTGCCGAATTGATATTTAGAAAACGAATTTTCTTTTTTTCTTCAATAATGTGGATGATAGCGATGGAAATAATGATGAGAAAGAGCATGCTCCAAATGAGATAATCCTTATTTCCATAAGCAATTGATGTCCCATAAGAATCAGCATAAAAATTAGGAATGGTTGAAATAATGTAATAAATTAGGCATGATAAAAAGCCAAAGCCACCAAGAATTAATAAAATTAAATTAGTTTTTTTCATGAGTATTTCCTTCCTTATCATTGTTAGTGGCTGGAGCTTTTTTGAATAAGAGAGTGGAATTAGGCTCCCGCAAAATCATCGGCCACTTTTTGCCAATGAAGATCATTAATGCTGTGCACAACATGATGCAAGGCAACATGTAGGCGCCATTATAGATAAGAGAATAAAGATAACCATTTGAAAAGCCCCACACAAATGAAGCGGGATCATTCCAAAATAAAATACCTGAAAAATAGTGCGAACCCAATTTGAGCAGACCGCCAAAAAGACATCCGACAATTAACCATAAAATATTAATTTTTGCATTTTTTTGATTGATAGCTAATTTTCTAAATAAGCCGGCTAATCCAACAAGCGGATAGGCAATAATATAATCAAAAAAGACCTGAGCTAAAGATAAATACCATGTCGAAGCGATGACATAGAAACCGTCAGCGATATCCAAAAGTCCCATAATAATACCTGTCAAAACACCAGCTAATGTGCCACGACGATAAGCGACGATCAAAACGCAAACCATCGCGATGCCAATTGAACCACCATTGACAAAAATAGGAGCAGAATAAGCTCCTGCTAAAGCATCCAAGACATACCCAATAGCTGCAAACATCGCTATTTCAGCCATTGTTTTAATATTAAATGTCGATTTCATAATGCCTCCCAAAATAAAAATCCACTTCGCAAAGCTAGTGGATGTTTAAAACAAATTCCTACGCTAGCATTGCCTAGATCAGGTTTAAGGGTCGTTATTGCTAACCTCTCAGCCCAGATGAGCTCCCCTGTTCAAAATGAACAATATTATTCTAAGAATTTAAAGGAGAAAAATCAACATCGTCTTTTGATTGAAACATAAGGCAATCATCGCCATCAATATCAATTTCACCAATTAAATCAACTATTTCATTCGAGATACAAAGTGAATCAAAATGGGATAAATGATATTGATTCAGATCATATTTGAAACCGCTTAAAGAAATAATTGTGTCACCTAATGAAAAGAAAGATATATAACGATAATTACTTTTTTCTAATTTATAATGGCGAGATGTTCGTAGATGTTTTATTGAAGTATAGTCGTCAATTAATTCGACTCTATCATCTTGTTTAATTAGATTAAGTAGGGCAATAAAATGTTCAATTCTTTTCCCTTGAATTCCACCTAATATTATAATTTTATCCATTTCTTTTTCGAATTTTTGATAAGCATAAAACGTATCCGTACAATCTTTGATAGGATTTAATTGTATAATCTTTGAGCAAGTCTTTTTAACCAAATTAAATTCATCAAAAGATAGTGAATCAAAATCACCAACAGCGTAGTTCAAATGAAGGCCAGATTGGAGAGCTAAATATGCCCCTTTATCAACGCCGACGATAATATCATCAAAAGAAAAACAATATTTTTTTAGATTGATATTGTTACCTACAATTAAATATAAATTCATTGCAAAACGACCATATTTTATTCATTAATCCATTTTATTGGTGATAAATTGTTTTTTTGAAGGTATTGATTTGTGAGATGAAAATGATTGTTTCCAAACCATCCACCCCTTGAAGCCGCAAGCGGAGAAGGGTGAACGCATTCAAGAATCAAATGATGAGGATTATGCAAGTATTGTTTTAAGCGTCGAGCTGGTCCGCCCCATAATAAAAACACAAGAGGTTGTTCTTGCTGGTCCAAGAGAGTTAGCACATCATGCAAAAATTCTTGATATTCGGGAATATCGTGACTTAATGGTTGGTGGGCTCTCACTGATAAAATGGCGTTAAGCAATAAGACACCTTGCTTAGCTAGATAGGTTAAATCTCCATTATTTTTATTAATCGTTACATGGTATTCAATTTCTAACTCTTTATAGATATTAACAAGAGAAGGTGGAACCCTTGTCCCGCTTGGAACACTGAAACATAAACCCATCGCTTGTCCGGGTTCATGATATGGATCTTGACCAATAATCACTACCTTGACATCTTCGAGAGGAGCTAAATTAAAAGCGTTAAATAAAAGTCTTCGAGGTGGATAACAAATGTTCTTTGCATATTCATCATCGAGAAATTGATTGAGTTGAATGGAATACTCTTTATGACGAATTTGATGAAAAAAGTCTTTCCATGTTGTTGTCGCATTTTGCATAGTAAAATGATAACATTTTTGAAACTGACAAAAAAGAAGCATAATATAAGATAGCAATGAAAGTATTATTTGTTTTCAATCATCCAGCCCCTTATAAAGTTCGACTATTTAATGAATTGATAAAATCCATTGATCTCGATGTTATTTTCGAAAGGAAAAAAGCTAAGGATCGTCCTGATTCTTTTTATGCTGAAAACGAATATCATTTCCATCCTCTTTTTTTAAAGCGTGGCTCTTTTTCAAAAGAAAATTCTAATACGGTTGAATTGAAGAGATATATCGCTAATAATTATCAAAAATATGATTTGATCATCATGAATGGTTATAGCACTTTTACCGAGATGCGAGCGATTCATTATTTAAATAGGCATCACATTCCTTTTATTCTTTATATTAATGGGGGAATTGTCAAAAAAGAAAATAAGATTAAAACAAGAATTAAGAAGTACTTCATCTCTTCCGCTTTTAAATACATTTCTCCTTGCCACGAAGCGGATGAATATTTAAAACATTACGGAGCGGATGAAAAAGATATTTATCATTATCCCTATAGCACTTTCTTTGAAAAAGATATTTTGCCAAAAGCACTAACAAAAAATGAAAAAATAGCTCTCCAGAAAGAATTTAATCTTCCTTCCTCGCCCCTATTTGTGAGTGCCGGACAATTTATTGAGCGAAAAAATAATCTCATGCTTATATCATTATTTAAGAATCGAAAAGAAAATTTACTTCTGATTGGAAGTGGTCCATTAGAAAGCAAATATCGCGATTATATAAGTGAAAACAAGATGACTAATGTCTATATCATGAACTTTCTCCCTCATGAACAACTTTTCAAAGTCCTTCGTGGCTGCGATTATTTTGTGACTCTTTCTAAAGAGGATATCTATGGTCATACCACTAATGAAGCTATGGCAAATGGTTTGCCTGTCATTTCCTCAAATTCAGTGATTAGTTCCTGCCATTTAATTGAAAATGGCGTTAATGGTTTTCTCGTTTCGCTTAGCGATAGAGAAGAAATCCTTAAAGCCTTTGATGAAATTAGTGGTAAGATGAGTGCCAACGCTATTAAAACAGCGCAGAATAACACTATTGCTAAAACAGCGCTTGTCCATCTTGATATCTTTAATGAGGTTATAAAATGCAAATAATATATTTCACTACTTCTCTTTATGAAGAAGATTATCCATCTTTCCAAAAAGCTTGGAAAGTTTCTTTAAATCCTTCTAATCAAAATTTTCATAATAAAATGATTAGATCTTTGGCTCAAATCGCACAAGTTGAAGTATTTTCTCTCCGCCCATTTTCTAAATCGCGATGCCGAATAAAGAAACTCGAAAGTGAAACTAAAAATATCAACAATATTACTTACCACTATTTGAGAGTTCCCGTTAATCCATTTTTCCGCTACCATTCATTTTTAACACAATCCAAAAAAATTATTAAAAATCTTTATCTTGATGATGCGGTTATCTTTGCTGATACCATTAATCCCAAAACAATTAAATTGGCCAATGTTATCGGTAAAAAAGCTTCTTTGCCTGTGATCGGCATCTGCACCGATTCTCCTTCTAATATTTCTGGAACACGTCGATCATATACAATGTATCTCCTTCGCCAAGCTCAAAACTTAAGTGGCTATATTGCTTTGACTAAATCCTTAGAAGAATTATTTAACATTAACAATAAACCTAGTCTTATCATTGAAGGACTCGTTGAAGACAAACCTTTAGAAAATCTCAAAGAAGAGACTAAACCCTATTTCTTTTTTGGCGGCGCCTTGATGTCGAGATATGGCGTTTATGATTTAATTGAGGCATTTAAACTTCTAAAAAATGATGATGTTAATCTTTTGATATGCGGTCATCATTTTGATTTGAGAGAACTCCATGAAAGTATAAAGAGCGATAAACGAATACAATTTTTAGGCATCCTCCCTGTCGAGGATGTTTTGCGTTATGAAGCTCACGCTATTGCTAATATTAATCCTCGACCTTTTTCTGAGGACCTAGATCGTTTCTCTATTCCAAGTAAAACATTGGAATATTTATATAGTGGAAAACTCACAATTTCGGTGCGTAATAGCATTCTTCAAAAATCATTTTCTGACGATGCTATTTGGTGCAAATCCTCGGATAAAAAAGATTTGTTAGAAGGGATGGAAAAGGCTTTATTAATGTCTTCTGAGCAACGTCAAAAAATAGGGGCTCGAGCTCAAGAAAAAGTCATTAAATTATATTCATTAAAAACTATTAGTCAAAAAATAAATCAGTTTTTAGCGGGTTTTTCGCATTAATTCAACTTCGATTTGACGAGAAACACTCTCTAAAGAGAAATGCATTTTATAATAGGCGAGGTTATTATTACCAAGCCTTTTTCTTTCGTCAATTGAGATGGCTTTGAACGATTCGATAGTCGTCGCTAAAGCATCAGCGGATTGCTGAGGGCAAATAAGCCCTCCGTCTGCATCATTAATGACTTTTCGTCCGTCTCCATTAATCATTCCAATAATCGGTTTAGCAAATGCCATCGACATAATAAGTTTGTTGGGAATAGTTTTTCCAACAAAACCCGAATCTTCTAATGAGACATATAAAGCGTCAGCGGACTGAAAATAAGCGCTCGCTCTCATAGCAGGCATCGGTCCATAATAAATCACGCTTTCTTCGAGATGATATTCGTTTATTTTCTTAATGAGTATATCGCTCATCGGTCCCATTCCAATGATGTGAAAACGAATTTTTTTATCTTTCAATTCTTTCATGGCTTCAGGAATTAAATTAATCAATTGTACTCTTCCGAGATTGCCACAATATAAAACATTCAAATAATCTTTATCAAAGTCAAAAGCGGGAGAAGAATTATCTTCCACAAAACTTGGCTGAGGAATGTATTTGATATTTATATCTTCTAAATGCAAAACATCATGAAAATATTTTTCAAAGGAAGGAGAACCGATTAAAACTTCATCAACATGTGAATATAGCTTTTTCGACCAATGATAAAGAAAATGATAAACGAGAGAATGTTTTCTGACGGCGTGAGTGACAAGAACTGATTCAGGCCAGAGATCAACACAGTGAACAATATGCGGAACATGATGTTTTTTCTTATATAAATTACCCGCAGCTAGAATGGTAACAGGGGAAAGAGACATCGAATAAACAGCATCATATTCGCTTGGGCATTTTTTCACCCATTTCTTGGAATTTTTCCAAAAGGAAAGGTAATTCTTGATGATAGAAATTCGCGATTGTTTGCGGGGCAAAATTTTAACGCGATGAACATTAACTCCATCGATGACTTCTTCCTTAATGTTTTTATAGGCCGGAATAATTTCTCCATAGCCATAATTAGGCTGTCCAGTTAAAACATCAACTTGATGCCCAAAAGAAACTAATTTGGCCGCGATTTTAGAGATGACAAAATTTTCTGGATAATAATACTGACAAATCATGAGAATTTTCATGTTCTCATTATAAACAAAATGTTTTTTTAATCATAGGAGAGGCTATATTTTCTTTGAAATGATAATATTTCAAATCACATCACAAGTTTGTATAATAAATGCAATGAAAAATAACATCCGCGTTAATGTCATCGTGAACATTATTCGTACTATTGTTCTTACTTTCTTGTCATTTATCACTTTTCCGTGGGTATGTCGTTATCTGGGTGATGCCAGTTTAGGACTCTATACCTGGGTTAATACTTTTGTCGCCTATTTTCTGATTCTCGCTAAAATTGGAATTCCAAACTTAGCCGTTCGCGAATGTGTAAAAGTTCGGGATGATAAAGAAAGACTATCCAATAAAGTCCAAGTCTTTTTTCTTTTGCAATTAATCGCCACAATTCTATCTTTTGGCTTTATGTGCACACTCGTTTTTTCCATTCCCGCTTTGCGAGATTCTCAAGCTCTCGTTTTCATTTTAGCTCTCAACTTTTTAGCGGGCGTCTTTTCCTTTGAGTGGGTTTTTATCGCTCTTGAAAAACAATTCTATATGGCAGTGAGAAGCATTGTGGCTTTGACAATCGCCGCTATTTTGATCGTGGCGTTCGTTCGAACTCCTGACGATTATTTAATTTATGCTCTCATTACTATCTCGGTAACCGTCATGACAACAATTGCTAATGTTTACTATGTGAGGAGATATATTTCTTTTAAAAAAACGCTTCCTTATCATTTCAAGGAATATCTTAAACCGCTTGGTATTTTGTTCACTCTTACTCTTTTAATCTCTTTATATAACCAAACTGACACTTTCATTCTCGGATTTATCGATCCGACAAAAACTGAAGTAGCGAGTTATTCTGTCGGAATGAAAGGAATCGATATTGTCATTGGCGTGATGACTGCTTTATCGACAGTTTTTATTCCGAGAAGTGCCTTTTATTATCAGAAAGATGATAAGCGATTTTTTAACAATCTAACAAAGTACTCGATGAATATATGCATGTTTGTCGTTTTTCCCGCCATTGTGACAATGTGCATATTAGCTTTCCCAATTTGTGGCTTAATTTCTGGTACTTATGATTATTCTGATTTATCTAATGGCTATTTGAATGCGCCTCTAGTTTTAATTATTCTGGCTTCCATTATGCTGACTTATTCCTTTGGAAATATTATCTATGGTCAAATCTTACTTCCGATGAAAAAGGAGAAGTATTATCTTATTGCCATGGCGTCAGGAACCGCTATCAATATCGTTTTGTCCATTGTCCTTGGAAAATATGTTTTTTCTGATAATCCTGCTATCGGCGTGGCGATTGGTACTTCAGTCACTGATTTAGCAATCATTATTTATCTTTGCATAATGTCTTGGAAGTGGATCAAGAAGGCTATTTTCAATTTCAACACCATTAAACTGTTGATTGCTAGTGTGGCCATTATTATTGCTAGTTTTGCCTTAAAATATCTCATTGAATACATCGGATCACAATACGCTCTCGCCACTTCAATGATTTTTATCATCGAATTGCTCGGTATCGTTTTTGTCGATGCTTTAATTTATATTGGATTATTAAGAGTGATGAAAGAAGATTTAGTTTATTCATTTGCTAAACATCGAAGAAGTGAGGTAATAGAAAAATAAATGCCTAATGCTAATTTAAAAGAAAATAAGTTTAAGCGAGCTCTGGTGGCTCCTTTTCGCAACATTGTAAAAACGATAAACAAAACCTGGTATGTCAAATATCAGTATCGTTATATCACACACCATAAATTGAATTTAAAGAATCCAATTCGTTACACCGAAAAATTACAATTTCTTCGCTTGTTTGTTTATCCAAAAGATCCTCTTGTCGTTCAATGCGCTGGGCGAGTCGGAGTGAGAGAATATGTCAAAAAACTTGGCTTTTGCGATAAAATAGTTCCAATTTACGGAGTATTTGATAAATTTGACGATATTGATTTTGATCTTTTACCCTCTCAATTTGTCATGAAATGTTCTCATGGTTGTGCTTTTAATTACATTTGTCGCGATAAGAGTAAAATTGACCTCAATGCCTTGAGAAAAGTATTCAATAAATGGCTGAATACCAATTATGGTAAGAAGACAGTAGAGATGCAATATTCTCCCATCAAACCGCAAATTATTATTGAAAAGTATCTTGTTGAAGATGGGCAGCCTTTGCCGATTGAATATAAGATCCATGTCTTTAACGGCAAAGCAAAATATATGTATGTCGTCACAAGTCGGGGCGTTGATATCCGCTATAATAATTACTATATAAACTGGAGAGCTTTTGATGGAGCTCAATTTAATGGTTGGAAGAAAACTGATTATTCATTAACCGAACCTGAACATTGGAATGACATGGTCATGATGTCGGAAATTCTCGCTCGACCCTTCCCATTTGTTCGTGTTGATCTATATAACATTAATGGCAAAATATATTTTTCAGAAATGACATTTACACCTGCGAAGGGAACTCTTATCTTTGATGATGATAAATGCGATTATGAAATTGGAAAATGGCTCGATATTTCTAATTATCTTAATGCCAAATAGAATGCGGAAACATCACTTCATAAAGAAGAATGGAATGTTGCAATTCATCACCATATAAATAACGATCATCTTCATGCTCATCAAAATACGCATTATTCGCGTTTGCTAAATTTTTATCTGCCATATCAGCGTTCATCTGATCAAGCAAATCATCTTCATATGAATATTCAATTGAGATGCCGGCACAGCGAGAAAGTGTTTCAACACTATTGCCGATTTCAAAACCAAATAAAACATAATTGGTTCTTTGTGAATCATCGGAATAGTTGCAAGGGACATCTAGTATTTGATAATAAACAGGAACTCTTTCATATCCGTCTTCATTTTTCAAATAGAAATTAATCGTCAAATCTATGTCGCATGTATGCGCAAGGCTTCCGCCGTTTCCAAGCCACCATCTCGCTACATCAATATTGACATCCTCACCTTCGCTATTTTGTGCGACACGACGGAATTCAATCGAAGTTTTAAAACTAATCGCAAAATAAGAGGCAGAGTACAATTCTTTGTTGAAGGTGCGACCAAAACCATCTGTGTTTAATTGCACGCGGGCTTTTTCATAATTTCCATCACAGAATAATTCACCATCAAAAAGACGCGAAATAAAACCATAACGGAAAGAATCATCAATATCACTGAGATTGTTATTAGGTCCATAAGGATATAAACCACTTTCATTTTCTATTTCGCTATAGTCATTGTTATAAACATAGTTATTATGATCTGGTTCGACGAGACTAAAATTATCATCGCTGAATTTGGTGAAAACATAATCTGTTGATCGATCTAAATTGATTGTTTCCACACCGGGATTTGTAATTTTATTTTTTGTTTCCTTGTAAGCGATGTCACTATCCCATCTCGTGTAATAGTTATCGACAAAATTAATGGAATTATATGAATCGCCATCATATAGTTCATCGAGAGAATAACCACAAGCCGTTAGTCCACAAACCATAAGCATCAATGACATCTTATAAAGAAATCGTTTCATTTTGATTATCTCCTTCCTGAATATCGGATAATTTTTCTTGGGAATGAGAAATAGCATTTGAAACAGCGTTTTTCTCATTATTAACTGTTTGATAAATGGCATAAGACATTAAAAAGAGAACAACGAGGAATGGACCCGAAAGATAAATGGGCGATAAAGTCTTGGAAAAGATATATGGGGTCGCATCATAATTTATAAAGGAAAAAGCTAAGAATGAAAAAACAAAGGCGAGGAGCATGGCGCGATAAGGCAACAAGTCTTTGCTTTGACGGAAATACATCGTCAATCTTCGAATGCCCACGATAATAAAGAATAAGAAGAAGAGGGAACCAAAAATTCCTGAGGTCATGAAATTATCAAAGAACCATGAATTCGATGGATAAACATCACTAGTATGAACAAAGCCAAATAGACAGACAAATTGTCCATCGCTGTTTGTCTTCATCAGCCAATTCAAAAGAGCGTTATAGCGAATGGCGAGACCATTGCTATTAAAGAGTCGATCTAAAAGAGCGTTATTTGAAATGATATTCTGAACTGAGGCAAAAATCCCAGCTGCATCCTCTTGAGCGTTGAAGAACATCACAACAAAGCCAAGAACAAACAAGCATCCCAAAATAATCGAAATAATTTTAAGGATTTTTCCTTTCCAACCAAATTTAGCAAAAAGCAAAACAAGAATGACGATGACAAAAACGAGGAAATCTGAGATGAGTGTCATTTTTGAAACGGTGGTCAAAAGAGAGATAAAACCTAAAAAGACATAGCTTGCATAAAGCAAAAAGATGGTTTTATTTTCTTTAAATTTAAGGAGAAACAAAGGGATGACAGCGGAGAGAAGCAAGGAAGGAAATAAAGAGAAATATTCCACCGATACTTCGCTGACTGAAAATCCGAGCAGAGCAAAGGCCATTTGAGAAACTGGCACTTCGCTAATCGCTCCGTCGTAATAAATATATTTATCGCGATAAAGTAATGTGTAAAAAGGCGCAAACTCAATCATCGTGGCAAACAAATTAATCAACGTTAAAATCGCAAGAGCGGAATAGATAATAAAAAAGGCCTTGCCAATATTGAATGATTTAATCGAAGAAACAAGATAGCCACAGGCCGCAAAACACGTCATTCCAATAGGAATTAAAAAAGCCAATCCGTTAAGAACAAACAAAGAATCCTGAGAGAAGATACTCAAAGCATTTAACAATCCATAGACAAAAATAGGAAACAAGAAAAATGCATAAGTGGCGAGACCATCTTTATTCAGTTGACGAATAGTTACTAAAAGTAAAACAATCAGAAGAGCGAGGCTTAAAACACTATATAAAATATAAGATGTGCCGAGAGAAAAAGCGATGAACGCTAATACTTCAAAAGTAAAAAAAACAGTGACATTAGCAAAAGCAGAAAAATTAATTTTTCTTTTGCCAACTTTTTTCATAGGCTGATCCATATTTTTTATTTTACTGATTTTATCTTTATAAATAAAGAAAAACGAGTGTTATCACCCGTTTTCTAAATAAGTTGCTTATGTTTTATTCTTCTGGCTCAAAGAAAATACTATCGTCTTCAAGAATAGGATCAGAGAATTCTTCGGCTTGGTACATCGCTTCAACAATTTGCAATTCTTCATTTTCCATGAAATTCGCTTCATCGTTTTTTGTCTTCGGTCCAAAATGCATAAAATTCTCCTCCAAAATTATTATTTTAATCATCGCGAATGAGGTGTCTCACTCAACACCATTAGAGTAGCATAATTAAAACGAGCCTTTAAATAAAAAATGCAAATGCTTTTGTCACTGTATAAACTATCTTTTTTTATATTTGATTAACACCAACTAAATTGTTATATAAAAGAAAAAAATTATTTCATAATAGCCGTAATTTGGGTAAGATATAGCCATGAATGATTTAGAGACATTAACTAAAACAATTGCTGAAAATCTCACTTATTATCGAAAAAAAGCCAATCTAACTCAACTTCAACTCGCTGAACATTTCAACTATTCTGATAAATCAGTTTCAAAATGGGAACGTGGTGAAAGTATTCCTGATACCTTGGTAATGAAAGCCCTCGCTGATTATTATGGCATTACTATTGATGACTTTTTTCAAAAGGAAAAAGTTTCTACGACTCGCCAAATAAGAAATAAGAAGAGATTTTTTATTATTTTATTATCAGTTGGACTCGTCTGGTTAGTGGCGGCCTTAATCTTCCTTCTCTGCGTCATATTATTTAAAGATTTTGATTTTTCGTGGCTCTGCTTTATATACGCATTAGTGCCGAGTTTTATTCTCTTGGTAGTGTGGTCCGCAATCTATCATCAAAGATTACAATTACTAATTTCCGTCAGCGGTTTAGTTTGGACATCAGCCTTATGTTTGTTTCTCTCATTTTTATTAATGGTACCTGCGATTGATAAACCATTTCTCATATTTATCATTGGCATTCCCCTTCAAATTCTTGCTGTGCTATGGTATTTCTTAAGAAAAACAATTAAAGAAAGAAAAAAGAC